>DOOI01000177.1 GCA_003512825.1 Paracoccaceae bacterium
GGCGGAAATGAAGGATTTGGCCAAACGCGCCCGCGACCGCAAGCTGGCCCCCCATGAGTACCAAGGGGGCACCTTTGCCATTTCAAACCTTGGGATGTTTGGCATCGACAATTTCGACGCAGTGATCAACCCGCCGCATGGGGCCATTTTGGCTGTGGGTGCGGGCGTCAAGAAGCCAGTGGTTAACGCTGCTGGCGAGATCGAAGTGGCGACAGTCATGTCCGTGACATTGTCGGTGGATCATCGGGTAATTGACGGGGCCTTGGGCGCACAGCTTTTGCAGGCCATCGTTGACAATCTGGAAAACCCTGTCGCAATGCTCGCCTGATAAAAAATAAAACCCCCAGAAGTCATAGGCTTCCGGGGGTTTTTTCATGTTAGCTTTAAGTTATCCGCGCAGGATTTGGTCCATCTCGATAGACGGATTAGAGCAACCTGCTTCGCCGACGACCTTCGCCGGAACGCCCGCAACAGTTGATTTTGGCGGCACATCATGCAGCACGACAGAGCCCGCAGCAATGCGCGAGCAATGACCGACGCTGATATTTCCCAAGACCTTGGCCCCCGCGCCGATCAACACACCATCGCCAATTTTCGGGTGACGGTCGTCATCTTCCTTGCCTGTGCCGCCCAAGGTGACGGAGTGCAGCATGGAGACGTTATCGCCGACGACGGCTGTCTCGCCGATGACGATGGAGTGGGCGTGATCAATCATGATCCCTTTGCCAATACGCGCCGCCGGGTGGATATCGACACCAAAGACCTCGGAGCAACGCATCTGGAAGAAATAGGCCATGTCGCGGCGGCCTTGGCGCCAGAGCCAGTTCGCAACCCGATGGGCCTGTATCGCTTGGAACCCTTTGAAGAAGAGCACGGGTTGCAAGAAACGGTGGCAGGCGGGGTCACGATCAAAGACGGCGACGATATCGGCACGCGCGGCCAGTGCAAGATTAGGGTCGGTGCGGAACGCGGCGTCGGAAATTTCACGCACCAATTGGTCGGACATTTCGCCCGAAGCCAGCTTTAGTGCAATGCGGTAGGCCAGCGCGCATTCCATCGATTCGTGGTGCAGAATGGAGGAATGCGCGAGCCCCCCAAGGAGTGGCTCTTCACGGACCATGCAATCGGCCTCGTCACGGATCCGGGTCCAGACGGGGTCAACCTCGGCAAGGCGGGTAAGTTTTTCAGCCATGTGCGCCTCCAAATCGGCAATCCATGGCGCCAAGATACGCCAATGGGGCGCAAAGTAAAGGAAGGGCCGCACGCTGGGGTAGCGGGCGGCCCTTGGACACATCACAGCGAAAGGCGGGCGCTGGCACCGGCCCCGTAGCGCGCAGAGATTTGGGTGACCTCCAGTTCCGCCCCAATCGGCGGCGCATCGGTAGTGCGATCTGCGGTGGTGTAGCTCCAGCGCGGTTCGCTGGTTATTGCTTCCCGCAAGATCGTGGAACCGTTCCGCACGCGGACGCGGTAGAGCTCGTTTTCTTCGCCAAGGGGCACATCAAAGCCATCCCATGTGTCGCCATCTATGCGGGTGCGTCTGATCCACGTGAGGTCATGGCCTGCGGACGAAGGCGTGAGGCGAAGGTGCACGGGCGAGAGTGGCCGAAGCCCCTGACCGCGAAATGCATGCGCTTGGGCAACATAAGTGGGATCGTCAATTGCACGGCGGGCGGGGCCGATACGATAGTTGCGCTGAACGCCGCGATCCCCACTCGCGAAGGGGATTTGCTCAACAGATTGATCGAGAAGAACAAAATAGCTTCCTTCCGGGTGCGTGGGCGCCATTTCCGCGTCGGAGCCATTTCGCCCGCGAACCCGGCGAGAGAGCATGAATTCGCCGGGCGCGACAAGTTCGGCGGTGGCGAATTGGATGACTTCCCAGCCTTCGGGGCTACCATCGCCAATAGCGGCGAGGTTTGCCCCGGCAAGGAGGCGTTCGAGGGAGACGCTTTGCAATGTGCCGCGCGAAAGACGGATTTGGACAGGCGCACCAGTATCGAGTAGGGCCGGGCTGGCGGCAGGCAGGGCTGTGACCAGAGTGCCCACAGTTGCCGGGCGTCCATAAAGGCCCACGAGCGCAAAATCCTCGCCGCCAGACGCCGCATAAAGGGCCATGGCTCCGGGCCAGGGAGCGGCGGTGACGGCCAGATGTGGCGCATGCTCTTGTTCTTGGCCCGAGAGCAAAGGCAGGTCGAGAAAGAGCGGAAGCGGCGGTATCGGCGGCACGAAGTCAAAGGCTGGAGGCACCTCATCAACCATGTCGAGCGGACGATAGACCGCAGGCTCGATGCGTTGCGCCTCGGCGATGCGGTAAGGGCCTATTTCAACCGCGTCGATGCGGTAGGTGCCAGCCATATCGGGCTGGTCGAGGCGGATCAGGTCGCCCGGCCCAAGATCGCCACGCGATGGCGGCAGCGCAAAGCGCAGCGTGTCTCGGGCGATACGGGCCTCGGCGAGCCAGCGCTCAACAACTTGACGTGCCTCGGGCCGGGTCATGGACAGCGCCAGTTCCGAGGTGGCGACCGCATGTGTGCGATCATCGGGGAGCACGCTTTCCTCGGATGCCACTTCAAAATCGGCTTCGGCTTCTACAAATCGCTGGACTGCCCCCATCGAGTGGT
>DOOI01000208.1:0-11113 GCA_003512825.1 Paracoccaceae bacterium
CCGTCCGTCCCGTCCGCCGCACCGCCTGCACATCAGCGCGTCCGGTGAGGGGCTGTTTACGGATAGAATCGGAGGACCGCAACCCCCATTTTGCAAAACTTTCACAGATATTTCTTAGCACTCAAAAATTGGAGATTTTTGAGCCAATATGCTCAAATCAAAGAAAAAATCTTGGAATGGCGCCGGGTCCATCATTCGCCTTGAGGTGGCGCGTGGGCTGAATCAGTGAGTTTTTGACGAAATTTCCTGCGCGCCTTTGCTGATATATAAGAGATCGTGAAACTCAGCGCGGTATGCGGCCGTTCTGCTGCCAATTTTGTTAAGATCATTACCAGCAAGCCCCTAGACGAAGAGATCCCCCCATCTAAGCCTGAGTGCCTTGAAGGATTTCCAGCTCGAGCGTTCAAACGCGGCCAGGTCCAAGGTAGCCTCGATCGCTCAACTAGCTTCTAGTCCCGCCTCATCACTACTCATCGAACATCCCGTGGATGAAAGGCACCGTGAACAGAGCACAACGTCTCATCAAGATGGGGCCACACTGTGTTTGGAGCCGGATTGGTGTAAAGACAATCCTCTCCATCGCTTTGCCATAGACCCACAACGAGAGCTTTAAGGCTATTGAGCAAGGCACGCTAAAATTTCGCTGCCGGGATTTTGCGGCGGTTGGTTCCAATTTTGCCAGTGGCGCAGCTGACACGATGACGGCAAGTCAAAGCTGTTTTCATGTTAGATATAGAGAGTAGTATTTCGCTCTGCCGTGCGTTCTTCTAAATCGAATTCAAGCCATTTCAGCCAAGGCTTCTACAAGCACCGCATGGACGACATCGCGAGGCACGTCTTGGGTGACGAACGCTTGCCCAATCCCATGCGCCATAATGAAAGTCAGTTTGCCATCTTGAACCTTTTTGTCCTGCGCCATGAGATCAAGCAAAGCATCCGCATCTGGCAGGTCCCCTTGAATATCGGCAAGACGGCGTTTCATGCCCATCTCAATCAAGTGAGCATCGACGCGGGACGGATCCTCTTGCGAGCAAAGCCCTAATTTTGCTGAAACGGAAAACGCCAAGGCACAGCCAATCGCCACGCCTTCGCCATGCAAGAGACGAGCGGAATAGCCAGTTGCCGCCTCCAGCGCGTGACAAAAAGTATGGCCTAAGTTCAGAAGGGCGCGATCTCCTTGCTCGGTTTCATCGCGCACCACAATCTCCGCCTTCATCTCAACTGACCGACGCACCGCATAAAGGAGCGCAGATGGCTCGCGGTTAAGGATTGCAGCGGTATTGCTTTCGAGCCAGCTGAAAAATGCCAGATCTCCCAGGAGCCCGTATTTTACGACCTCTCCATAACCCGCCAAGAGATCGCGGCGCGGAAGAGTCGTGAGAGTGTCGATATCCGCCAGTACTAAAGAGGGTTGATGGAAAGCACCGATCAAGTTTTTTCCATGGCGAGAATTGATACCTGTTTTCCCACCCACCGAACTATCAACCTGAGCCAAAAGCGTCGTGGGAATTTGCACAAAACGCACGCCACGGCGCAGCACGGCCGCGGCGAAGCCAACAAGATCACCAATCACACCACCGCCCAAGGCGATGACAATATCCCTACGCTCAATCCTCTCCTCCACGAGCCATTCCACAGTGCGCGCAAATTCCGGCCAGCCCTTTGTGGTCTCACCTGCTGGCAGTATGAGCGTGCAGTATGCAATGCCATCAGCATCAAAGCTTGATTGAAGCGTGGTCAAATGATGCGCCGCGACAGTCTCATCGGTAACGATGGCAACACGGGCGCGCTTGAGCAAGGGGCGGAGATAGTCGCTTGCCTGCGCCAAAAGCCCCTGCCCGATCACAACATCATAAGCACGCCCCTCGAGAGCCACGTGAACGGTTTCCATCAGATTTCCTCCATGACATCCGGCCGGGATTTGAGCGCCGCAATTACAGCCGATGTTGTGTCTTCGACCGACCAGCGTCCTTGTACAGTCACAGAAACATCGGCCAACGCATAAATAGGTGTGCGCTTTTCATAAATCGTCGTGAGCGTGCCTTTGGGATCGGGCGTTTTCAACAATGGACGGGTTTCCTTATGTCGCACCCTGTTCCACAAAGTCTCGAGGGGCGCGTTCAACCACACCGAAACCCCCAGACGCGTCACGGTCTGCCGCGTCTCCGCTGACATAAACGCACCGCCCCCCGTCGAAAGAATTCCTTGATGCGAGGCCAGAAGCCGCTCGATCACCTGCGCTTCACGAGCACGAAAGAAAGGCTCGCCATCGCGCTCAAAAATTTCCGGAATTGTCATAGCTGCAGCGCGTTCAATTTCGGCATCGCTATCAAGAAAGCCGACACCGAGGCGCGCCGCGAGCGCCTTGCCGACTGCGGATTTTCCCGCTCCCATCATGCCAACGAGCACGATTGTTTTCTTCACATTCCACGCCATACGCCGAATTGTCCCTTTCGGCCCATTAATGCCGATTTTCGCCGGTGGCGGATGAATGACGTGAACTTACTGGAAAGGCCAGTTATAAAGTGGCACAGAGGCGCACCAAAAACAGGCGGCAGGCAGACAAGATGTTTAAATGGATCTTCAAGTGGCTCTTTATTCTTGGGGTTTTCGCGTTCCTTGCCCTCGTCGCATATGCCTATGTTGGTCCTTACCTTGGCGCTGATTTTTCGGCCCCAACGACGGAGGTTCGACAGAAAGTGATTTTGGATGGCCAATAAGATCGGAGTGGTTTTGGCGGTTTGGGGGGCGTTAAGCAGCCCTGTTTCCGCTGAAGCGCCTCTTTCTGCGATCGATTGGTTAAAGCGCCCTGCCCCGGTGCCCGTGGTGAAATCCACACCCCCTCTCTCTGCAACGACGATAGCTCCATCGACGAATGCAAAAAGGTCGGAATCGCCCGTCGCTATGAAGGTGGAAACGCCGAATATCGCAGTGACATCCTTGGGCGAGCCTGTGGTAGATGCAATTGGCCTCTTGGCGCCCAGAATCACTGGCTTGCCTCTTTCGATATGGCGCACCAGCCACGCAGCCGACCTTGTGCGATTGGTAACGGCACAAAAGGTCGATCCACACCCAGCGATGCAATCGCTCCTTTACACATTGCTCTTGGCTGAGGCCGAGCCACCATTTGATGCAGGGCAAGACGCGGCATTCCTGCAAGCGCGCGTAAATGCATTGATCGCGCTTGGTGGGGTTGAGCCCGCGCAGGCACTTCTTGATCCGGTTGCAACACAATCCGCCGCGCTTTTTCAACTTTGGTTTGATGCCACGCTCTTGACGGGAGACGAAGACAAGGCCTGTTCTGCCTTGACCGCAAAGCCCGCGCTTTCAGCAAATTATGCCGCGCGCGTTTATTGTACGGCACGCAGTGGAGATTGGAAGACTGCGGCTCTCACATTTGACACGGCGCGTAGTCTAGGGATTTTGGGACGAGGCGAAGTAGCCCTCTTGCAGCACTTCCTCGATCCAGAAGAGTTTGAAGGGGAAGCGCTGCCAATCGCACCCGTACGGCCTTCCCCCTTGGTCTTTCGCCTTTATGAAGCCGTGGGCGAGCCGATGAGCACGCAAACTTTGCCGCGCGCCTTTGCTGTGGCTGATATGCGTGACACTGCAGGGTGGAAAGCACAAATCGAGGCCGCGGAGCGGCTGGCGCGTACAGGGGCATTGTCGGAAAACCGTTTGATCGACCTTTACACGCAGCGCCGACCAGCGGCTTCTGGCGGAGTTTGGGACCGTGTTGCAGCCATGCAGCGCTTTGATGAAGCCGTGCAAGCGGGTGACGCGGGATCGATGGCGACCACCCTGCCCCGCGCCTGGGCCTCCATAGAAGCAGCGCGGCTAGAAGATGCTTTTGCGCGGGCCTATGGTGAGGTCTTGTCTCGCTTGGCTGCAAATACTGATGCTGGAGACTTAGCCTATCGGATCGCACTTCTGTCACCGCTCTATGAAACGGCCGCACATAATATAGGGCCGCTTTATCCCAGCCGGGCGTTTGACACAGAGCTTGCAAAAGGCGCACCTTTGATGCCGCCCCAAGGCGATGAAATAGCTGCCGCGATTGCGTTGGGTTTTTCCGCAGACACACCAATGCCTGCGGATATTGCTTCCTTGGCTGCCGAGGGCAAACTCGGCGAAGCAATTTTGGCCACAATGCTTCTCTTTCAAACGGGGGCAGCGGGGGAACCAGTTGCGTTGACGGGGGCCTTGTCCGCATTCCGTGCGCTGGGGCTCGAGGAAACAGCCCGGCGCGGTGCCTTGGAAGTTCGGCTTTTGCGGCGAGGCCTGTAAATGTCTGATATATCTCGTATCTCCATATTTCTTGAAGCAAGTTCGGCAGAGGATGGCGCCGCGCGCAACACACTTTTGGCCTATGGTCGCGATTTAAAGAGTTTTCACGCTTGGCTCGCAGCGCGAAAACGGCCGCTACTGGAAGCCACTCAAGACGAGATAGAGAGTTATCTGATTTCAACCGAAGCAAAGGGCCTATCGAAATCTACACGTGCACGGCGCTTGTCCTCGATAAAGTCGTTTTACCGTTTTGCCTTTGATGAAGGTTGGCGCACCGAAAACCCGGCACTGCGGATTGGCGGTCCGGGAAGCACGCGAAAACTTCCCAAGATACTATCAATCGCTGAGGTCGACCGTTTGCTAGAGGCGGCGCGCCTCCATGGGAAAGGACAAATAGAGCGACTTCGAATGACCTGTTTAATGGAGTTGCTCTACGCGACAGGCATGCGGGTAACCGAATTGGTAACCCTGCCGCTAAATTCCGCAGACGGCGATCCAAGAATGTTGTTGGTCAAAGGGAAAGGCGGAAAGGAGCGGATGGTGCCTTTGTCACCTCCCGCAAGAGATGCTTTGGCGCTTTGGGCGTCGCATCGAAAAGCGCAAGAAGACATCCTACGCAGGGAAAAGCAGGTCGGAAATCGCTACCTTTTCGCATCGCGCGGAAAGTTGGGGCATCTAACGCGAGAGGGATTTTATCTGGCTCTCAAAGACTTGGCCATTTCAGCAGGGATCTCACCTGACAAAGTAACCCCACATCGATTGCGCCACGCCTTTGCAACGCATTTGTTGGAGAATGGGGCTGATTTGCGGGTGATCCAAACGCTTCTGGGCCATGCCGATGTCGCAACAACCGAGATTTATACGCACGTCCTAGAAGAAAGAATGCGAGACTTGGTTCTCAACCACCACCCTTTGGCGAAAAACTAGGTACCAAAGGCACGCGCCGGAGAGCTGGAGGAAGGACATCCTCAGAGGGCCAATACCCAGTCTGTAACGCCTTGTGATATCCTTGAGTCAATCCAGCGGCTTTCATCGCGTCAACGGTAAGCGTGACATCATAAACCAACCGTTCAAAGATCACGCCTTGCTGTGTAACGCGTGCATAACGCGTATCAACGCGGCCATCGTTCGGAGGCATGCCAATTACACCTGCATTGATCCAATCCACGTCCTTTATGCGGCGGTGGAAAGCCACACCAGAATGACCAGAAAGTACCACATCGATGGGCCCCGCCACTTGTAACAGAGCCGCAAGCTCCTCCTCAAAAACCGCAGCCTCTGTTGAGGGCCACAAGAAACGCACTGGATCAGTGACACCACCGTGGATCACCGCCACACGCCGCCCGTTCCAATGAAACACCGCTGCATCCGGGAGGCCCGACATCCATGCGCGCTCTTCTGATCCAATAGCCAGATTGGCAAACCCATACCATGCAGCGGAAAGCAAATCGCAAGCACTGCCATCCGCAAAACCACATCCACAATCCAAGGCATTGTCACCCAGCTGCCGTTCAACATTGCCCGCAATACTCAACAGACCCGCGCGTCGCGCACATGCGACCGTTTCGGCGGCTTGGGCGCAATACGCGACCAGATCACCAGTGTTGATCACTCTAGACTGACCGCGCAGAGCCAAAACCGCGTGGAGGGCCGCCAGATTGGAATAGGCTCCGCCAAACACCAAGAGGTCGCCGGTGATTTGACCCCAATCCGCAACATGCATCATTGATCCCTCCAACAAACGCATCGCAGCCCTTGAACCTTGAGCGCGCGCTGCACATAACCTGAAGGCACCTTATCTGGGGACCAAGGGAATGGAAGAACTCATACCAATGCTCGATGCAACCTTCTGGACGACCGCTGCAGCGATTGTCGTGTTGCTGGTTCTGTCAGCGTTTTTTTCTGGTTCCGAAACCGCGTTAACCGCGTCATCCCGCGGAAAATTGAAGGCGCAGGCCGAGAAAGGCTCGCGGGGCGCAGAACGCGCACTTCTGATTACCGAAGACAACGAGCGGCTCATCGGCTCTGTTCTTTTGGGCAATAACATTGTCAATATTTTGTCAGCAGCTTTGGCAACCTCGCTTTTCACAAGGCTCTTCGGTGAATCCGGCGTTGCCTTGGCCACTTTGATGATGACCGCGCTGGTGCTGATCTTTGCCGAGGTCTTGCCAAAGACATATGCAATTACCAATGCCGAACGGGCAGCGGCAATGGTGTCCGGACCGATCAAGGTCATTGTAACAGTTTTCGCACCTGTCGTGACGGCGGTACGATGGTTTGTGCGCTTGGTCCTCGCTGTCTTTGGCGTGAATGTGGACCCAGAAGGCAACATCCTTGCAGTGCGCGACGAGATCGCTGGAGCACTCTCGCTTGGACAATCTGAGGGACTTGTCGAAAAAGAAGACCGCGATCGTATTCTAGGCGCGCTCGATTTGGCCGAACGGACGGTGGAAGAAATCATGCGCCACCGCTCTGAAATTCGTATGCTAAATGTCGACACGCCCCCCGAGACCCTTCTCGCAGAAATTTTGCAAAGCCCACACACCCGTTTACCAATCTGGAAAGATGATCCGGACAATATCGTAGGCGTGGCTCATGCCAAAGACGTCTTACGCGGGATGCACAAGCTCATGTTCGGAGCGGCACCTGCCAGTAACGGCATTTCCGACTTCAACATTCTTGACGTGGCGATGAAGCCCTATTTCATCCCCGACACGACCACGCTTGATGAGCAGATGCGGCAATTTTTGCGCCGTAGAACCCATTTTGCGCTGGTAGTGGATGAATATGGCAGCCTTGAAGGCCTGATCACGCTCGAAGATATCTTGGAAGAGATCGTCGGCGAGATCACCGACGAATTCGACCCTGCAGGGGAAGCAGCACTCAAGCCTAGCGAAGACGGCGCTTATTCTATCGAAGGAGCCATGACGATACGCGACCTCAATCGCGCGCTCGATTGGACCTTACCCGACGATGAAGCCAATACTGTAGCAGGGCTGGTCATTCATGAGGCACAAATGATCCCAACTGTGGGTCAGGTCTTTAGCTTCCACGGCTTTCGCTTTGAAGTGACTGCACGCAAAGACAATAGGATCGCCAAGCTGAAGATCAAACCGCTCTAGAGCCTAGCTGCCCCAAATGACCCGCACATAATTGCGGGTCTCTTGGTATGGAGGCACACCACCGTGCTTCTCCACGGCACCTGGTCCAGCATTATATGCTGCAAGCGCCAAGCGCCACGACCCGAATTTGCGGTACTGCTGCATCAAGTAGCGCGCTCCGCCTTCCAAATTCTCATAGGGGTCATGCGGATCCACACCAAGGATCGCCGCAGTCCCGGGCATCAGTTGTGCCAAACCAATTGCCCCTTTATGGCTGCGCGCAGAAGCATTGAAGCCCGACTCCTGTTGGACCAACCGCAAGAACAAATCCTCAGGCACCCCATGCCGCCGGGCCGCTGTTTTCGCCATGGATAGATAGGGACCGCGATACTGGCCGCGAAAAGCCTTTACGCTCCCATCGGCATCATCACCCCATTTCGTGGGTGTCTTGACCGAAGGTGGTTTTAGTCGGACCGACGCATTATACTGACTGGACGCGCGTGTATCGAGAACCTTAAGCTGCGAATTGAAGAGCTTGTTGCGCGATTTAGAAGACAAGACATCGGCATGAAGCGGACTGCCCAATCCCAAAATCACGATAAAACACGTCACGACCCGATTGGTCATCGCTCTATTGCCCCGTCCCGCCTCAACTTGAGGTAATTTATACCTTCGATTGCATGCGACGCCACCCCTAGCTTTGGGGGGGCGATTGGGTGAGCAAAGGTGCGCTCATCAAATCCTCTATCAAGAGGCTCACCAATTCAGTTCGTCCAGACACGCCAGCTTTGCGATAAATAGCGTTAAGATGCGCTTTAACGGTGCCTTCCGCGCTATTTCGAAGTCGCGCGATTTCGGCTATTGGGGCGCCCTTGATTGTGAACATCGCCACATCTTCTTCGGCTGGTGTCAAACTCCAATGTTGGAAATACCCTTCAATTACGTCTCCCAACGCCCCCGCAGCGATACCCAAACCGCGCTGCATACGGTCTTGACGACGCAGCAATGACATCAAAACTTGCCACTCCACGACAACCCCAGAGATCAGCACAAGCGCAGCAATGCTTTCCACCCACAGATGAAAATCAATACTACTCAAGCCGATGTCGGTCAGATCGCGCAGCGCGTCCGATAGAAAAAACACCGCACATGCCAGTTGCGCTACAATCAGACCCGCAAGTGCCACTGGCAATTGGGAGCGCTTCATCTCTGTGGGAGGACGCGTCACTGGGTGGTTTCCTTCTCATCTGGCAATATCTTGCGACCTGAGATCATCGCACCAACCAAGTTCACGCCACTTGTGACACTTTCGAAGACCACGCCTGCCACATGTGCAGCGACCGAGAGCCATGCCCAAGTTACCAAGGTTTCATGCAGCTCCTCAACCCAATCTACGCCCCAAAAGGCATTCGTCGTCATCATCCACCCGGTAAGCCCCAAGCCGATCATGGTCAGCAACAGATTGTAAATCATCAATGCTCCCAGCGGTGTGTGACCCAAGCGCGCATGCGGGCGTTGATGTGCCATATCTGAGAGTTGCGCCATCACTCCGGAAATGCTGGGCAAAAAATCTGAGAAACGAGCGTGGCGTGTGCCAATCAGACCCCATAAAATCCTAAAAGCGACCAGACCAATGACCGCATAGCCTACCCATTGATGCAGCTTGCTTTCATCATCGGTCAAAAGGGCATTGGCGGCAAAAGCGCTCACAAGCGACCAATGGAACAAGCGCACCAAAGGGTCCCAAACTTTAACAGTTTTCATGTTCGATCTCCGAAATAAGGAGGGAGCGTCCTGCGACGCCCCCTCATTTGGCACTCAATCTGCAGTCTTGATCCGCGAAACCGATAGATCCGGAGCAAGATAAAGCTCGACCTTCTTGCCATCTTTCAACGCATAAACTTCGATTTGACCGTCTTCGACATCGATCTTGCGAACGTCATATCCTTCGGATTTCAGTTTTTCAGTAATTTCTACGCGCTTGGCATCATCAAGCGCAGCACTGGAGCTTGATGCGAGCACAGGCGCTGCAACGAGAGTGAGTGACAAGAGGGCCGTTGTGAGGAGCGTCTTCATGGTTTTTCCTTTGGCTAGACGAGCAATCCAATATCGCTCTGCCCCATCTATTTGCTCTTCGAGTTTCAGCCGAGCCATTGAACCCGGGTCTAAAACTGTGCCCTAGACCGAAGGTTTAGGCAAAAGCCTGACAATTTATGGCCAAGTTTATCTTTTCTTCATTGCTCAGGGGTGATGTAAGGACGGTCAACAGACTCTACTGGAGAAACGACATGGCAGGCTCGGTCAACAAAGTTATCTTGATTGGCAATCTTGGGCGCGACCCGGAAGTGCGCTCTTTCCAGAACGGCGGCAAAGTATGCAACCTGCGAATCGCTACGTCCGAAACTTGGCGCGATCGGGCTTCTGGCGAGCGCAAGGAGAAGACTGAATGGCATTCAGTGGCTATTTTCTCTGAGCCTTTGGTAAAACTCGCAGAGCAGTATCTGCGGAAAGGCTCCAAGATCTATATCGAGGGCGCTTTAGAAACCCGCAAATGGCAGGATCAATCGGGCCAAGAGCGCTACACGACTGAAGTCGTTTTGCGCCCATACCGCGGTGAACTAACCCTACTCGACAGCCGGGATGGCAGCGGCGGTGGTAACGCAGGTGGAGGCTCGGGCAGCGGCGATCGCAACAGCGGCTATGGTGGCGATTACGGCGGCGACTATGGCGGTGGCTACGATACTGGTGCTCCTTCAGGAGCAAGTAGCGGCGCGGGCGGTCGACCCAGCCGAGATATCGACGACGACATTCCGTTCTGATTATCTGACAAACAAAAGGCCGCCTCCTTTGGGCGGTCTTTTTTTTAAGTTGCGGCTCAGTGACGGCCATATTTCACTGAAAATTAGCTATTCGCGGTGATCATCCCACGGATGGACTTATCACCGCAACTTTTCACTCCAGATGCTCCCCCTTTACAGGCCAGTCCCGCCTACGCGGCTGCACTCGGAGTATTGGGGCGCGATGCTCTCACTTTGAGCCTAAGAGCAAACGAGCAACGGCTCGGTCGGGCACAGATCGTTTTACGCAACTTTCCTGCATTGGGCACAGTGGCATGGCTTCCAATGGGTCCAACCTGGAGTGGCGCCCCACCACATTTTCTGAAAGTCATGGCCCTTCGACACCTCGCAAAACGGCTGCCGACGACGGGCATCAGACTTTGGATCAGCACAGCCTCGACAGCAGAAGACGACTCAGCATTTGCTGAAGCCGGGCATTTTGTGCTGTCTGCGGCGCAATCTCGAGCGAGACTCGATTTGCTTCGACCAATTGAGAGAATTCGAGCCGATCTTTCAGGCAAATGGCGCAATAGCCTTTCCCGTGCAGACCGCAGTCACCTTCAAATTCAGAACGACCCTTTCCCCCCAGGCTCAGACCATTGGCTCTTACGGGAAGAAGCACTTTTGCGCGCGGAGCGTCGATACAGAGCATGGCCTCACGCTATGACGCTTGCCTATGCACAAGCTAATCCTCAAGCCTGCCGCCTTTTTACCGCGCAAGACGCTGGTCGTCGGCTTGCTGGAATGCTCTTTCTCGAACATGAGGGAGGGGTCAGCTATCATATTGGTTGGAACAGCCCGGCAGGACGGGTCGTCTGCGCTCATCAAGCACTACTTTGGGCCGCAATCACATATTACTCGAACCGGGATGCCCACTGGATAGACTCC
>DOOI01000208.1:11384-11598 GCA_003512825.1 Paracoccaceae bacterium
TAGGAGCCGATGGGCTCAATCGTTTCAAACTCGGCACCGGGGCGACATTGGTCAAAACGGGCCGAACTTGGGGCCATACCCCCCTTACATCAAATGTAAAGGCACTCTGGATGCGGTAGCCTCTGGCCTTTTGCCGCATTGCAGTATAGGCGCGGGCGCGACGCATAGAGGAACGAACATGGACCTGCGAAATATCGCCATCATCGCGCACGTT
>DOOI01000208.1:11885-12081 GCA_003512825.1 Paracoccaceae bacterium
GCACGTTGACCACGGCAAAACGACACTCGTTGACGAATTGCTGAAACAGTCAGGGTCATTCCGCGAAAACCAAGCTGTGGCAGAACGTGCCATGGACTCGAACGATCTCGAACGCGAGCGTGGGATCACAATTCTGGCTAAAGCGACCTCGGTGACCTGGAAGGGCTGCCGGATCAATATCGTCGACACCCCCGGT
>DOOI01000208.1:12264-13252 GCA_003512825.1 Paracoccaceae bacterium
CGCGATGGACAGCAACGACATCGAACGCGAGCGTGGCATCACCATTCTTGCCAAATGTACCTCGCTGGAATGGCAAGGCCTGCGCATCAATATCGTCGACACCCCCGGTCACGCCGATTTCGGCGGCGAAGTTGAGCGGATCTTGTCGATGGTCGACGGCGTTTGCCTTCTGGTTGACGCGGCCGAAGGCCCGATGCCACAGACCAAATTCGTAACGCAAAAAGCCTTGGCGCTTGGCCTGCGGCCTATCGTTGTGCTGAACAAAGTCGACAAGCCGGATGCCGAACCAGATCGTGCCTTGGACGAAGTCTTTGATCTCTTCGTGGCGCTTGGCGCCAATGAAGATCAACTCGACTTCCCACATCTTTATGCCTCTGGTCGTGCAGGCTGGGCCGACGCAGAGCTCGATGGTCCCCGCAAAGACCTCAACGCCCTCTTCAGCCTCGTGGTTAACCACGTCCCTGCCCCCAAGCAGTTGAAGCGTGTTGATGAGCCATTCCGTATGCTCGCAACCACACTTGGCTCCGATCCATTTATCGGCCGTATTCTCACAGGACGTGTCGAGTCTGGCCGCTTGAAAGCAGGCGCAACAGTGCAATCCCTCAGCCGGGTTGGACAAAAAATCGAGCAATTCCGGATTTCTAAGGTTCAAGCCTTTCGCGGCTTAGCTCTGCAAGAAATCGACGAAGCCATTGCCGGCGACATCATTACCTTGGCTGGCATGACCAAAACGACCGTATCAGATACGATCTGCGCCCTCGCCGTCGAAGAACCACTCGAAGCGCAACCAATTGATCCACCAACCATTTCGGTTACTTTTGGGATCAACGACAGCCCTCTTGCAGGCCGGGATGGCAAAAAGGTTCAAAGCCGCGTTATCCGCGAACGCCTGATGCGTGAAGCCGAATCAAACGTCGCGATAAAGGTTGCCGACACCCCCGGCGGTGAAGCTTTCGAAGTTTCAGGCCGCGGCGAATTGCAGATGGGC
>DOOI01000053.1 GCA_003512825.1 Paracoccaceae bacterium
TCTGGCAGGCGCAAAAAATGACGAGTTGAGCGCGGAAGACAGATTTTCGGACCGCGTCGCAGCGGGCGAAAATGCACCTGCCCGCGCGGTGCGTATCGCCAACAGCAGCTATACAGTGCCGCAGGGTGCCATTATCGCGGGCGTCCTTGAAACGGCGATAAACTCCGATCTGCCCGGATATGTGCGTGCCGTGGTTAGCCGCGACGTCATGGGCTTTGACGGCCGGCGGGTGCTGATCCCCAGTGGAAGCCGCTTGATCGGGCAATATCGCTCGGGCCTCGCCGCGGGGCAATCGCGCGCGTTCATCGTCTGGACACGGCTGACCCGCCCCGATGGCGTGACCGTGTCGCTAGGCTCACCCGTCACCGACCCGCTCGGCCGTGCGGGCTTAGGGGGTAAAGTGGATAGCCACTTCCTGAAACGATTTGGTTCGGCGATATTGTTGTCCGTTGTGCAATCCGGCCTTGGGCTTTTGCAGCAGGGCGGCAATGATGTCATCGTCCGCACGGCCGATGATGCCAAAAGCGTTGCCGGTATTGCCTTGCAGCGGGACGTGAACATTCCGCCGACGGTAAAAGTTGCGCAAGGGACGGCCATCCGTATTTTCATCGCCCGCGACCTCGACTTTTCGGGCACCGACGGCGATGCGCAATGAGGCATGCGGCGCCCGTGGCTGGCGATGCCGAAAATGTCTATCTCAATAGCTATTTAGCGCCATTTGGCGAATGGCTGGCGTGCGATGATGTGACCGAAATTTTGGTGAACCGGCCGCATGAAATATGGGTTGAGCGGCTTGGGTGTGCGCAGATGGAGCGTCACGACGCACCGCAAGTGGACAGCCAGTTGCTGGAACGCCTTGCACACCAGATCGCACGCATCAACCATCAAGGCGTTAGCCGCGAAAGTCCTTTGCTCGCCGCCATATTGCCGGGCGGTGCCCGCGTGCAAATGGTGTTGCCGCCTGCAACGCGCGGCGATGTTGCGCTCGCGATCCGCAAACACCGGCTGCAAGACATGACGCTGGAAAGCTATTTTGAACAAAGCGCGCTGCCATCGGTGCGTAACGTCGCTGATGATAGTTCTGCGCTTGCGGCGCTTTTGCAGGATCAAGACTATTTAGGCTTTTTCCGTGCGGCCGTTGCCGCGCGCAAAACGATCCTCATTTCTGGCGGAACGTCGTCTGGTAAGACAACATTGCTCAACGCATTGTTAAAGGAAATTCCGCAACATGAGCGGATCATTTCCATTGAAGACACCCCTGAAATCCGGCTGAGCAGCGACAATGCGCTTGGCTTGGTCGCCGTGGCCGGCGATCAAGGAGAGGCGCAAGTGACGGTGGACGATCTTATGCGCGCGTCGCTGCGTATGCGGCCAGACCGGTTGATCGTGGGCGAATTGCGCGGCGGCGAAACGGTCACGTTTTTGCGGGCGATCAATACCGGCCATCCCGGTTCCATCACCACGGTGCACGCCAATTCACACCAAGGCGCGTTTGAACAAATTGCCTTCATGTGTATGCAGGCCGGACTTGGCCTTGGACGCCTCGAAACGATGGAGTACGCTCGGTCCATGATCGATGTGGTCATCCAACTAGACCGCCACAGCGGCCAACGCGCCATAAGCTGTGTCGAATTAACGGACGCGGGATGACGCTAAGCTGCGCCTTTGGTCGTTAGCGCAACATCTGCGCACAGATGTTTCACCCGCGCGCATGGTTGTTTGCGCATCAATCGGTAAATGGCAGCGGCAAACAATGCCGCACGAAAATCTGGCGGAGACGGAGGGATTCGAACCCTCGATACGCTTTTGACGTATACTCACTTTCCAGGCGAGCGCCTTCGACCACTCGGCCACGTCTCCGCATTCCCCTAAGGGACGCATGCCCCTAGCCGCTCCTTTCCGCTTTCGCAAGGCACAGTGATTTGCCATAACCTTATTGATGAAAAGATATCTGCCCCTGTTCGCCAGCGCCGCGATCTGCGCCGCTCTCCCCGTCTCTGCGCAGGAGGCCAAAATTTATCCCGCGCCTTCGGAGATTGTGGCGGCGGCCAAAGCGGACGACTGGGTTGCCATTGCACCGTCGGATATATTGGTGATGGACCTCGCCCCCGATTCGAAAGGCAAGCCGCGCCGCGTTGTCATTCAATTGATGCCTGCGCCGTTCAGCCAGGGTTGGATCGGCAATATCCGTAAGCTGGCAGCGGCACATTGGTGGGATGGCACCAGCATCAACCGCGTGCAGGACAATTATGTCGTACAGTGGGGCGATGCGACCGAGAAGAAGGCGCTGCCGGAAGGGTTGGCGACCGTCGGGGCCAAGGATTATGTCACCCCTGACTGGCCGACCAAGAATAGGATTTTCGCCCGGGCAGACGGAAGGCCAGACGCCTATGCGGGTGCCCATGGATTCTATGTTGGCTGGCCGCTGGCACAAGGTCGTGAGGGGCTTTGGCCAACCCACTGCTACGGAATGGTCGGTGTTGGCCGGAACCTGTCACCCGACACCGGCACGGGCGCGGAGCTCTATACCGTTATCGGTCACGCGCCGCGGCACTTGGATCGCAACATCGCGCTGGTCGGACGGGTGATCGAGGGCATTGAACATATGTCCAGCCTGCCACGCGGCACGGGCGCACTTGGCTTTTACGAGAAGGAAGAAGAGCGCGTGCCGATCCTGTCTGTGCGGATTGGTAATGAAGCGAAGGACGTGCCAGCCTTCGAATATCTCGCAACCGATAGCGACAGCTTTGCGGCCTATGCCGATGCGCGCGCCAACCGGCGGGATGCCTTTTTCAATGTGCCTGCTGGCGGCGCAGACATTTGCAATATCCCGGTCCCGATACGGCGGAAAGGCACTTAAGCCGCATCATCTGCCATCCGTTAAAAACGGTTTTTCTTAAAACTGCCCACCCGCAACTTAAGGGTTTGGATCGGGAACGTCCGA
>DOOI01000171.1:0-36969 GCA_003512825.1 Paracoccaceae bacterium
GAAAAGCTTTGGCAAATTCTGGGGCCTTGCAGGTCTGCGCCTTGGCTTTGCCATCGCCCATCCCAGCACCATCGCGTCTCTCAGCGCCCTGATCGGCCCTTGGCCCGTTTCTGGCCCCGCCCTCGAAGTCGCCACCCGGGCGCTGTCTGATCCCGCATGGGCCGCTGCCACCCGCACGCGCCTTGCCCAAGACAGCGCACGCCTTGACCGCCTGATGGCGCCCCATAGCAGCCTCGTCGGCGGCACCACGCTCTTTCGCCTTTATGCCGTTCCAGATGCACACAGCTTCCAAACCCGGTTAGCGCAGCATCAGATCTGGTCACGCATCTTCCCCTATTCCTCGACTTGGATCCGGCTGGGCCTCCCACCCGCCGCACGCTGGTCTGCCTTGGAAGCGGCGCTATGATCCTCGTCCTCGCAATGCTCCTCGACGCGGCCTTGGGCGAACCGAAATGGCTCTGGGATCGCGCACCCCATCCCGCGGTTCTCATGGGTCGCGCCGTATCCGCCCTCGAAGCACGTCTGAACACTGGTGCCAACAGATGCCTCAAAGGAACCCTCGCTCAGGCTGTCCTCGTGCTGGGCGCCGGGCTTCTTGGCCTCCTGCTCAGCCAATTCGGCGCGCTTGTTGAAATCATCGCAGCCGCCATCCTCCTTGCCCAGAAAAGCCTCGTTGACCATGTCCGCGCCGTGGCGATGGGCCTGCGCCAAGGCTTGCCCCAAGGCCGTGCTGCCGTTGCGATGATTGTCTCCCGCGACACGGCCCAACTCGACGAGACCTCCACCGCGCGCGCCGCAATCGAAAGCGCCGCCGAAAACCTTTCCGATGGGGTTGTTGCACCCATTTTCTGGTTCTTCCTTGCGGGCTTGCCCGGCCTCTTGATCTACAAAATCACAAATACCGCCGACAGCACCGTCGGCTACCGCACACCCCGCTTCGAAGCCTATGGTTGGGCCGCCGCGCGCCTTGATGATCTGCTCAACCTTGCCCCGGCCCGTTTCACCGCCGCTCTGATCACCCTGCTGCATGCGCTCTGGCCACAGCGATCCGCCATTATCGCCGATGCACGCCGCCACAAATCCCCCAACGCAGGCTGGCCCGAAGCGGCTATGGCCCGCGCCTTGGGCGTGGCTCTCGCAGGCCCCCGCGCCTATCACGGCCAGTCCCAGGACTTTCCCTATGTAAACCCTCAGGGCCGGATGTCCCTTGGTGCCGCCGATATCGAAGCCGCCATCCGCATCCTCTGGCAAGTCTGGGCCAGCCTTCTTTTTGCGGCAGTCATGATCGCAATCTTCTTCTAAAGATTGCGCTCCCCCCTCATCCTGATAGCGTGCTCGCGAAATCAGGAGTCCCAAATGCCCGCCGTTTTTCGCCCCGCAGCCTTCGTCAAATCTGTCTCGCGCCTCGCTTGTTCTGCTGGCCTCGTCTTGGGCCTTGCAGCACCAGCGCATGCCGAATGCGGCGGCGACTTCCCCACCTTCCTGCGCGGGATCAAAACCGAAGCGCTCAAAAAGGGCCACAGCAGTGACACGCTCAATCGCTTTCTCGCCAACGCGCGCCAAGATGGCAAAGTCATCGCTTCAGACCGCAAGCAAGGTGTCTTTCAACTCGATTTCACCAGTTTTTCCAAACGCCTCATCTCTGACGCACGCACGCAAAAGGGCCGGGCACTGGCCAAGCAACACGCGGCCATCTTCTCCCGCGCCGAACGCGACTACGGCGTGCCGCGTGGGGTTCTCCTCGCATTTTGGGCTTTCGAAACCGATTACGGCTCTTTTCAAGGCGACTTCAACACGCTCAACGCCCTTCTGACCCTCTCGCATGATTGCCGCCGCCCAGAGCTGTTTCGCCCACAAGTTTTCGCCGCCCTCGAATTGTTCGAGAAAGGTGACTTCGATCCTGTCCAAACCAAAGGCGCATGGGCGGGTGAAATCGGCATGGTGCAAATGCTGCCCCGGGACATTCTCGAAAATGGCGTCGATGGTGATGGCGACGGGCATGTGAGCCTCAAAACCTCTCCCGCAGACGCGCTGCTCTCTGGTGCCAAAATGCTGCGCGCCCTCGGCTGGACACCCGGCCAACCGTGGCTCCAAGAAGTCACAGTGCCCGCCACGATGGATTGGTCCCTCTCTGGAACCGACAAACCGCAGCCCACAGCACACTGGGCCCGTCTTGGGGTCAAGCCGCGCTCCGGCTCCCTGCCCAATCTCCCCGCCAGCCTCATCCTGCCACAAGGCCACCAAGGCCCGGCCTTCCTCGCCTATCCCAATTTTTCAGTTTATTTCGAGTGGAACCAAAGCTTTACCTATGTTCTCACAGCTGCCGAATTTGCCAATCGGCTGGTCGGCACCCCCGCCTTCCGCCCCAATAGCCCGGAACCGGGCCTCAAAGGCGATGATCTCAAAGCACTCCAACAAAAACTGGCGCGCCGAGGGCATGATGTAGGCAAGATCGACGGCATCCTAGGCGCCGGCACCCGCGCCGCAGTCCAACGCGAACAGGCCCGCCTTGGCCTGCCCGCAGATGGCTGGCCCACCAAAGCGCTCTTGTCGAAACTTTAAGCGACCAGCGCCTCTGCCTTCTTGAGGTCAACCGACACCAGCTGCGACACGCCCTGCTCCTGCATCGTCACCCCAAACAAACGGTCCATCCGTGCCATGGTCACCGCATGGTGCGTGATGATGAGAAACCGTGTGTCGGTCCGCCGTGTCATCTCGTCAAGCAAATCACAAAACCGCGTGACGTTCGCGTCATCCAACGGCGCATCCACCTCATCGAGCACACAGATCGGCGCGGGGTTGGCCAAAAACACACCGAAAATCAATGCCAAAGCCGTGAGCGTTTGCTCCCCCCCCGACAAAAGCGACAGCGTAGAAAGCTTTTTGCCCGGTGGCTGGCACATGATCTCAAGCCCCGCCTCCAGCGGATCATCAGACTCGACCAGCACCAAACTCGCCTCACCGCCGCCAAAAAGATGGCTGAACAAAAGCCCAAAGTTGGTGTTGACCTGCTCAAACGCCGTCAAAAGCCGCTCGCGCCCCTCGCGGTTGAGGCTGGCGATCCCAGACCGCAGCGCGCGGATCGCCTCTTCCAGATCGGATTTTTCCCGCGCCAATGTGTCATGCTCTTCTTGCACAGCTTTGGCATCTTCTTCGGCCCGCAGGTTCACCGCGCCCAAGGCTTCGCGCTGCCGCTTCAAACGGTTCACATCCGCCTCCACCGCCTCCGCAGGCGGCATGGTCGTGGGATCCCCCCCAAGGCTCTCCAGCAAATCGGCTGGTGTGGTCTCCAAATCCTCCGCGATCCGCTCTGCCGCATAGGCCACGGTCTCGCGTGCCGCGTCCATCCGGGCCTCGGCCCGCGCGCGCGCTTCACGCGCTTCGCCGGCTTGGCGCTCGGCATCCCGCTCTGCCCCATGCGCCTCGCGCAAGGCCGTTTCCGCCAGCGCCAGCGCATCCGCTGCCGCCGCCCTGCGCGCTTCCGCCTTGTCAATCTCCTCGCCCAAGGCCTCGCGCTTGGCAGCAATCTCTTCTGGCGCGGCGCTGGCTTCTGCCAACGCGTCTTCGCTCTCTTCCCGCCGCGCTTCCAATTCCGAAGCCCGCACCTTCGCAGTCTCCAAACGATGCCGCCAGCCCGACAATTCCTTCGTCACTTCCTGTGACCGCCGCGTGCGGGCCTCGCCTTCGCGGCGCACTTCCTCATAGGCCGAGCGCCGCGACATCATGGTAATTCGCGCCGCTTCCACGGTCATCCGCACATCTTCAACCGAGATCCGCGCTTCGTCCAACCCATCCAGCGCCGCCAAGGCGCGTTCTGCCTCCAGCGTCCGCGCGCGGGCCGCCATCGCCTCTTCCTCATGGCGCGCCACGGCCAAGCCAAGGCTCTCCAACTTTGCCGCAGCCAAACTCCGATCCGCTTCTGCCCGGCTCAAGGCCCGCGCCGCTTCCGCGACCCGACCATCGGCTGCGCGCCGCGCCAGTCGCGCCGCTTGATCCGCTTCCGTCAAAGCCAGCAACCGCGCCGTAAGCGTCTCATGCGCGTCGCGCGCACCATCCACCTTCGCAGTGGACCGCGCCATTTGCTGCTTGAGGCCCTCAAGCCGGTTGAGCTGCTCCAAACGCAGGGCCGCCGCCGAGGGCGCCTCCTCTGCCCAAGATCGAAACCCATCCCAACGCCACAAATCCCCCTCCAGCGACACAAGCCGCTGGCCGGGTTTAAGCAGAGGTTGCAACCGCGGCGCATCTTCCGGGTCCACAAGCCCAATCTGCGCCATCCGGCGCTCCAACACATCGGGCACCGAAACATGCGCCGCCAACGACGTGACACCATCGGGCAGCGCCTGTGTCTCGGCATAGGGTGGCAGAACCGACCAACCAGATGGCCCCTCTGCCTCGACTTCGGGCGCGCGCAGATCATCCGCCAGTGCCGCCCCCAGTGCCTTCTCAAAACCGATTTCAACCTGCAAACGGTCAATAATCTGCCCGCCCTCGGCGGTATCGCGGTCCAAGAGCCGCGCCAGCGCCGTCGCTTCAGCACGCAGCGTGTTCAACTCGCCCTCTGCCTCCGAGCGTTCCGCCCGTGCCTCTGCCTCGCGCGATTGGGTCTCTGCCCGCGCCGCTTCGGCCTCTTCCAAAACGTCTTCCGCCGACTCGGCGGTGGCCTGCGCCTCTTCTGCTGCCTCTAGGGCCGCCTCCTGCGCCTCTGCCGCCGCATTCAACGCCTCTTGTGCGCCCTCGACCGTATCCCGCGCGCGCAGCGCTTCCGCCTCGGACCGCTCCCGCGTCTTGCGACTATCTTCCACCAAACGCTGCGCCGAATGGTGACGCGCCGCGAGCCGCGCCACATCCTCGGTGATCTGGCTCAACTCGGCTTCGCGCTCCTGCAACACCGATGCCGACTCGCGCGAGGCGTCCGCCGCTGTCTCCAGCCGCTCACCATGCCCCTCGCCCGCCTTGGCAAGCTCACGCGCCTCCCACTCAAGCCGTTGGATCACCTCACCCGCATCGCGGTTCAGCCCGCCTTCACGCTCCATATCCCGGTCAATCTGCAAGATCCGGTTCTTCAGCGTCTCGATCTGCTCCAACACCCGGCTTTCCTGATCGACAAGCGTGTCGCGCTGCACGATCAAACGCTGCAAGATCGCCCCGGCAATCGCCTCTTCCTCGCGCTTGGGCGGCATCGCATCCTCTGCCGCCAACCGCGCCTTGCCAGCTGCGCGCGACGTCAACTCCGCCTGCGCCGCTGCACTCACGCGCTCGCGCAATGCGTCTTGCGCCACGGCGCGGGCCTCATCCGCTTCCCGCCAACGGCGATACAAAAGCATCCCCTCCGCCCGGCGCAATTCCTCGCCAATCGCCCGATAGCGCGCCGCTTGTCGCGCTTGCCGCTCAAGGCTCTGGAGCTGCTGCGCCAATTGCTCCAGCACATCCTCCACCCGCGCAAGGTTCTGCTCCGCCCCATTGAGCTTCAACTCCGCCTCATGGCGCCGCTGATACAGCCCGGAAATCCCGGCCGCCTCTTCTAGAATACGCCGCCGATTCTTGGGCTTGGCATTGATCAATTCCGAAATCTGCCCCTGCCGCACCAGCGCCGGCGAATGCGCCCCCGTTGATGCATCGGCAAACAACATCTGCACATCACGTGCCCGCACGTCTTTGGTATTGACCTTATAGGCCGAGCCAACATCGCGGGTGATCCGCCGGATGATTTCCAATTGATCGTTATCGTTGAAACCCGCAGGCGCCAAACGCTCCGCATTGTCCAAAATAAGGGCCACTTCCGCAAAATTTCGCGCAGGCCGTGTCGCCGCGCCGGCAAAGATCACATCTTCCATGCCACCGCCACGCATCGCCGTCGGGCGGTTTTCGCCCATCACCCAGCGCAGCGCTTCCAAAAGATTCGATTTGCCACAGCCGTTCGGCCCCACCACCCCCGTCAAACCATCCTTGATCAGAAGGTCTGTCGGATCGACGAAGCTCTTGAACCCGGTCAATCGCAATTTCGAAAAGCGCACTCTTTTCTCCCGCGTGGTAGCCTCACACCGTGAAGCCGAGCCAAAGACTGCCAAGCCACCCCGCCTTGTGTCAACGCGCAATCCCTCCATTTGGGGGATTTGGGCAGGTTATCCACAAGATATTGGCCAAACCTCGCCTCAATCCCCGCATTTCTTCCCTTGTCGGCCCCCTGTGTCCCGCGCCATTCTTCACCGGAAAGGAACGCAAATGACCGCACCAACCCTGCATCGCCTCACGCCCCTCGACGACATGCGTGCCGTCCATGCCCTGCTGATGGACGCCTTCGCCTATATGGCGTCGCGCATTGATCCCCCCTCTTCGCTCCTCCGCATGCACCCCACCGACCTCGCTCAGGCCGCCGCGACAGGAGAGGTTTGGATTGCAGGCGACACCGCCCGCCTGACAGCGCGTGCCACTCCGATGGCCTGCATGGTGCTCACAGCGCGGGCCGATACGCTCTACTTGGGCAAATTCGCCATCGCCCCGCCATATCGTGGGCGCGGTCTTGCGCGTCAGATGATCGAACATGCTGCGGCACGGGCCCGCGCACGCGGTCTCGCCTCTGTCACGCTTGAAACACGCGTAGAGCTTTCAGAAAACCAAGCGGCCTTTTGTGCCCTCGGCTTTGTCGAAACAGGCCGCTCCGCACATGCCGGATATGACGCGCCTACCTCGATCACGTATCGTCGCCCTGCCTAAGGATCAGCACGCTAATCTGGCCACAATCACGGCGGCATCACCGCGCAGATCCCGCACCCGACACCCTGTCGCGCGCTCAATCGCGCGGCTCGCCCGCGCCGACACATCTGTCAGACTGCGCGCCCACTCGGTGTTCACGCGCACGGCTTCGGCCAAATCCCCACGCTGGCGAATATGAAACTCCGCGCCTCCCTCTGTCTCGACGGCTGTCGGCAGACCACGAAAATGCGGCGTTGGCGCCGAACAGGCCACCAAGACGCACAAAATCAAAAGGGCGCGACACAGTCTCATCGCCGCAATCTGTACGTCCCGAGGTTAACAGCCGGTTAACCGCCCCCCTGCGACAACTCATCCCAAATTGCCCACTTCACATTCTATAATTAGAATGTATATATATTCTGAAATCAGAATGTAACGGAGCACTCCAATGGCCCAACCTGCAAAACCCGCATCCGCCTACTCACCCCTCTATTTTCTCGCCTCGCTTGGCGCTGGCGGCCTCTCGGTCACCTTCTTTATGTATCTGATGTTCTGGGTGCCGCACAAAGGTCGCCCTGTGCCAATCTTCGAAGATATCACTGCCGCCTTCGGCTCTGGTCACCCCCTGCGCGACGTCGCCATCGCCATTGCCATCACCGGCATCGCGATCTTTGCCTTTCTCAACGTCAAATCGCTGATCTGGAACTTCGCCGCACTCTCGGCCTTCAAAAAGACCGACGGCTACCAAAAGCTGCGCGCATCCAATGCGGAATCCTCCCTCCTCGCAGCCCCGCTCGCGGCCGCGATGACAGTCAACGCACTCTTCATCGTCGGCCTTGTCTTCGTTCCCAATCTCTGGAGCGTCGTCGAATACCTGTTTCCTCTGGCCCTTGCCGCCTTCGTGATGATCGGCCTCTGGGGCCTGTCCTTGATGCGGGACTTTCTGGGCCGGGTGCTCGCGGAAAAATCCTTTGACCTCGACAGCAACAACTCATTCGCCCAACTCTTGCCCGGCTTTGCCCTCGCGATGGTCGCCGTTGGCCTTTCCGCCCCTGCTGCAATGAGCACCAATGCCATGACAGTTGGCACCGCCCTTGTGCTCTCCGGCTTCTTCGCCACCGTGGCCACGCTCTGGATCGGCGCCGCACAGGTTCTCGCGCTGCCTGCGATCCTCAAACATGGCACGGCACGCGAAGCCGCCCCAACCTTGATGGTGATTGTCCCAATCCTCACCGTCATGGGCATCATGGCCCTGCGCCAGTCGCATGGCCTGCACACCACCTTCGGCGCCCATTCCACGGCGGGCGAAACCATGATGTTCCTTGGCCGCACCCTCTCTGCACAGATCGCCGTTCTGCTTGCCGGTCTGCTCGTGCTGCGCCGTCAGGGCTATTTCAGCCAGTTCGTCTTCGGCACCAAAACCTCGCCCGGCTCCTACGCTCTGGTTTGCCCCGGCGTTGCAGTTTCTGTGATGATCCATTTCTTCATCAACAAGGGCCTCGTGGACGCGGGCGTGATCGACAAATTCGACACCGCCTACTGGCTGCTGACCACCCCCGCCCTCTTGGCCCAATTCGCCATGGTCGCCCTCGTGCTGCGCCTCAACCGCCAACACTTCCGCGCTCCGGCCCAAATGTCCCTTCAACCTGCTGAATAACCCTTCCTTTTTGGCAGATTGACGTGGGCGGCTCTTCGGGGCCGCCCGTTTTTTGTGCAGTTCTCTTCCGCAGGGCTTGCCGCCACCGGGGGCGTGGTCATATGATTTGACCAAATCAGGATGGATCCAATGCCCTTTCGCCTCGTCACCCCCGAGAAAATCTCCGTCGCCGTGACGAAACAAATCGAGCAATTGATCTTGCGCGGAATCTTGCGACCGGGCGAGCGCCTGCCATCCGAGCGCGAGCTCTCCGATCGCCTCGACGTCTCACGCCCCTCCCTGCGCGATGCCCTCTCCGACCTGCAAGAGCGCGGCCTGCTGGTGTCGCGTGCAGGTTCTGGCGTCTTTGTCGCCGAAGTCCTCGGCTCGGCCTTCGCGCCAGCTTTGGTCAAACTCTTCGCCGAACATGACGAAGCTGTCTTCGACTACCTCTCCTTTCGCCGCGATCTCGAAGGCCTCGCCGCCGAACGCGCCGCACGATTTGGCTCCGATACCGATCTCATGGTCATCCAAGCCATCTTCGAGAAAATGGAAACCGCCCACCAAAAACGCGACCCCGCAGATGAAGCGCGCCATGACGCCGAGTTTCACCTCGCCATCATCGAAGCCAGCCATAACGTCATCATGCTGCATATGATGCGCTCTATGTATGAACTCCTGCGCGAAGGCGTATTCTACAACCGCCAGATCATGTTCAAACAGCGCACCACCCGCGCCATGCTGCTCGACCAGCATCGGTCGATCAACTTGGCCCTGCAAGCACGCGACCCCGAAGCCGCGCGCCGCGCCGTGGAAACCCACCTCGATTATGTCGAGAACGCGCTCCAAGACCAACTTCGCGCAAACCGCAACGAAGATATTGCCCGCCAACGCTTCGAACACGAAACGAGCCGCTGAAAACGCGCCCCGCGCTCAAACGGCTCAAACGGCTAGAACGCAAAAAGGCACGCGCCACGCGCATGCCTCTCCACATTTTCTTGCTGTAACGCCCGCTTAGTGCAGCTTGGCGTCAACATCCGCAATTGCGTCATCGATCAGCTTGTTGCCGTCCGCCGCTGTCATCTGGGTCGCGATGACATCGCGCGCCGCAGCAACGGCCACACTCACAGCCGTATCGCGCACATGGCGCACAGCCGCCGCTTCCGCTGACGTGATTTGCTCTTCGGCTGCAACCAGACGACGTGCAATCGACGTTTTCAGATCGACTTTTGCCTGCTCTGCGGCCGCTGCGGCTTCTGCCTTGGCTTGCGCCACAATCCGGTCTGCTTGCTCCTGCACTTCCTTTTGCTTGCGCTCATAAGAGGCCAGCAAGGATTGCGCTTCTTCACGCAGGGCACGGGCTTCTTCCAACTCCGCCTTGATCCCGTCAGCGCGCTTATCAAGCATGCCGCCAAGTATCGAGGGAACTTTGAAATAGAACAGCACCGCAATGAACAGCAAGAAGCCCAGCGTCACCACGAAATCGGTGTTGTGCAACGAGAAGAACGGACCAGAAGCCGCCAGCGCAGGCGATGCCGCCAGTGCCGTAAGGGTCAGGGTGGTTCCAAAGATACGCATTGGTTTATCCCTTCATCCGAGCCGTGACAGCTGCCGCAATCGCTTTCGCATCGGCCTTGCCACCCATCGACGCCACAATGGCTTCGGCAGTGTCATTGGCCACAGCAGCGACGCTCTCAACAGCGCTGGCACGGATCGCGGCAATCGCCTTCTCCCCTTCAGCGGTCTTGGCAGCAATTTCCGTATCCGCCTTGGCAATGGCCACGTCGAGATCCGCTTGGATCGCAGCGCGCGCTTCGCCAGCAATACGGTTTGCTTCGGCGCGGGCATCAGCAAGGGCCTTATCGTAAGCTTTTTCAGCCTCGATTGCCTTCGCTTTCAGGTCCTCCGCCGCAGCGATGTCCTTCATGATCGTCCCCTGACGTTCGCTCAAAACCGCGCCAATACGTGGCAAGGCAATACGCGACAGGACGAAGTAAATCACGACAAGCGTGATCGAGAGCCAGAAAATCTGGTTGCCCCAGGTCGAGAAATCGAGCTGCGGCATGCCGGGAGCCGAGGCTGCGCCATGTGCGGCGTCAGCGGCGGTGCCAGCGGCGGCGTGCGTTTCGGTCGCCATAGCGTCCTCCTGGGAACTGTCCGATAACTACGGGGGGCCCCATCAGAGGGCCCACCCGCGCGTAAGGATCGTATTCCGCTGGATCAGACGGCGAACATCAGCAGCAGCGCGACGAGGAACGAGAAGATCCCGAGCGCTTCTGCGAAGGCGATGCCGATGAAGAGCGTAGCGGTCTGCGAAGCCGCCGCCGAAGGGTTACGCAGAGCGCCGGCAAGGAAGTTGCCTGCAACGTTGCCCACGCCGATAGCAGCAGCGCCGGAACCGATAGCTGCGAGACCTGCGCCGATATGTGCGAGTTGACCTTCCATGGGTGTATCTCCTTACGATTGGAAGTTAGAATTCTTAGCTTAGCTTGACGGTAGGGCGGGCTTTCCCGCCCCTGCCTTTAATGACCCGGATGCAGCGCGTCCTTGAGGTAAACGCAGGTCAGGATCGTAAACACATAGGCCTGAATGAAGGCCACCAGAACTTCGAGACCATACATCGCCGTAATCGCAACCACCGAAACCGGCGAGATCGTGGCAATCGCGGCAAATCCCGCAAACACCTTGATCACCGCATGGCCAGCCATCACGTTGCCAGCAAGACGGATCGAGTGGCTGACAGGGCGCACGAAGTAGGAAATCAATTCGATGATCGCAAGGATCGGACGCAGCGCCAGCGGGGCCGAAGCCACCCAGAACAGGCCAAGGAAATGCGTGCCATGCTTGGCGACCCCGTAGATCGTCACAGTCAGGAATACCAGCAGCGCCAGCACCACCGTCACCGCGAAATGCGACGTCGTGGTAAAGGACATGGGCAACAGACCGAGGAAGTTCGCGAACACGATGAACATGAACAGCGTCATCACATAGGGGAAGAACTTGACGCCGTCTTTGCCAGCCACGTCCTCAACCATCTTGTAGACGAAACCATAGGCCAATTCGGCGATTGACTGGATCCGCGAAGGGATCGTCGCGCGACGCGATGTGCCCAACACCATCAAACCAATGATCGCCAGAACAGCCAGCGCCATCCACAGCGTCGCATTGGTGACCGTGTACCACTCAATAGTATCCCCGCCGAACAACGGCTTGATCTTGAACTGGTCCATCGGGTGGAAAACCAGACCACCGCCTTCGCCGCCTTGCGCTTCAGTCGCCATCTTGACCTCTTTGCTCTTTCCCACTTTCGCGGGACACCGTCTTTTGCTCTTCTATCTCGCGCGCGGTCCGCATCATCGTCTGCACACCCGCCGTGAGGCCGAATAACGTAAACAACACCATCAACCAAGGCAGCGTGCCAAACAGCACATCCAGCCCGTATCCAATGCCGAAACCGATCCCAAGACCGGCCACCAACTCTACCACCATCCGCCATGCGATATTCGCTTGCGAATAATGTTCATCCGCCCGAGGTTTCGGCGCCTGCGAAGCTTTCACAGCGGCAATCCGGGCCTCAAGGGCGTCGAGTTGCTGCTTTTTTTCCGGCTCCGTCATGGACCCACACCTCGGGTTAGGGTTGGCCACGTGCTAAGAGGCGCGGGCCTCAGAGTCAAGCGGCCATGTCCCCCTGCGACACCTGTGGCAACAAATTGAAAATAATAGATTATTTTAGCGCGTCGCGCGGGCCCGCGCCTCTCTGCGCCTGCCATTCCTCGCGCATAGCCCGCCCTGCGACAGAATTTCAATGTTCAACTTTCCGGTTGAGTTTTCCCGGGCCACCCTTCACAGCTTGGAAAACAAGCCTTTCACACGAGCACTGCTTTGCCCCATCCGTTCCGCCGCGCCTTTCAGCATCTTGCCGCCCGCTTTGCATCTGCGGGACTGCGCTCTGCTATGGGGGCGGCCCTTGTTGCGACCGCCATGACCTATGCCACGCCCAGTGCCGCAGAAACTCAGGCGGCCTCCTCGGCTCCCATAGAAACGACCGAAACACCCGCGCCGCTCTTCACCGCACAGGACTTGCTGCTGTCCGGCCCCGCAGGCCCCATCGGCGCGACTTTGCTCCTGCCCAGCGCCACCCGCGCCGCACTCTTGTTGCTGCCCGGCTCAGGGCCGATCGACCGCAATGGCAACGCGCCCGGCGCCACTGCGCCCAATCACTACGCGCTTCTGGCCGAAGCCCTCGCCACCCAAGGCGTTGCCACGCTCCGCGCCGACAAACGCGGCATTGGCCAAAGCGGCGGCGACGCCAATGCCGTCACCCTTGATGCCTATGGCGCCGACGCGGCTGTGCTGGCAGGCGAATTGCGCGACCGCTCCGCCTTGCCCTGTATCTGGCTCGCAGGCCATAGCGAAGGGGCCCTCGTCGCACTCCGCGCCGCCTCCGATCTCGGCGCCGTCTGCGGCGTCATCTTGCTGGCTGGCCCCGGTCGCCGTCCCGGCGAGGTTCTGCGCTCTCAGATTAGCGCCAACCCCGCAAATGCGGCTCTAATCCCCGACGCCAACCTCATGATCGACCGCCTCAGCCTAGGGCAAACCGTCCCCCTCAAGGAAATTCCCGAGGCCCTGCGCGGCCTCTTTCCACCAGCGGTGCAGGACTACCTGATCAACCTCTTCTCCCAAGACCCCATCGCCTTGGCCGCGCAAGTCGATCTCCCCGCGCTCGTCATCCAAGGCGAAGCCGATATCCAACTCTCCGCCCGCGATGCCGAAGCCCTGACGACGGCCCTCCCCCAAGGGGTGATGGCGTTGTTTCCCACCATGACCCATGTCCTCAAAGATGCCGCCGACGACAGCCGCGCCGCTGGATTGGACACCTATACCAATCCCGATCTGCCCCTCGCGGCTGGCCTCGCCGACTTTATGGCCGCCTTTATCGTCACAGGCGGTGAACCATGACCGACCGCCTCGACGCCACCTTTTCCGCCCTGTCAGACCCGACCCGCCGGGCCATCCTTGTCATGCTGCTCGAAGATGACATGGCCGTCACGGATGTGGCCCACCCCTTCGCAATGAGCCTCGCCGCGATCTCGAAACACTTGGGCATTCTGGCCGATGCTGGCCTGATCAGCCAAGAGAAACGTGGCCGGGTCAAATGGTGCAAACTCGAACCAGACGCACTCCGCGATGCCGCTGTCTGGATGAAGGGCTTTGGCCAGATGGAGTCCATAGACCTCGACGCATTCGAACGCTTCCTCGCAGCAGAACTCGACGAATAGCCCGCCCCCTCCGACCGCTCCCATTTCCCTCTGTCTCGTGCCGCTTCGCGCTCTGCGTGCAATCCTTGCACCAAACCGCAGTCCTGCCCTAAGCTTTCCCAAACAAGGGAACGTCTCAATGCGTCGCACCTGGCTCCTCGCCGCTCTCTTTCTTTGCCTGAGCCTCCCCCTCTGGATCTGGCCCAACCACAGCCACGCCCAAAACAACCAGACATTCCTCTTTCGCCCCTTCGAAGCCCGCCTCTTCGATCCCGAAGAACTCCGCTTGCTCCAATGGGCACTTTCCTTGGAGGGCGACTATATCGGATTGATCGATGGCGCTTGGGGCGCGCGCAGCCAAACCGCCCTCGCTGCATTCTCGTCTCGCCGATACTCCGACAGCCCCCGCATCGCCCATGTTCCCGCTCTCGCAATGCGCCTGATCGACCAGATCTCCGACGAAGGCTGGGGCTTTTCCGCGTTCCCGGGCTATGGCGGGTCCATCCTCTTTCCCGACAAAGCCACCGTGGAAACGCCCCAAAGCGGCTCCTTCCGCAACTGGGCACATACCACCAGCTCCCTGAACTACAGCTTTGCCCTCACCAATGCGGACAAGATGGTGGGTTTTCACAGCTACGTCAGCTCCCAATCCCCCTTGGCAGAACCGCTCTACACGGTGCGCCGCAAAGATCGCATCGTCACCTCCGCCGTGCTGCGCTCCGGCATGCGGATCTACGTCCGATCCGACCTGATCAACGGCTTTTGGCGCACAGTGCTGCTCTCGGCGAAGGCTCAAGACAAAAACTGGCTCTCCGCTGTCGCCGCCAGTATCGCTCCCACCCCACCACGTCCGATCACCCTGCCCGAAAACGGCATGCTTTACCGCGCCCTCGACGCGCTACTCGCCGAAATCGACGACGCGCCCCCCGCCACGGCTCAGCAAACGCCTCCGCCCGAAAAACGCAGCGCGCCCGACCAACTCACATCCTCCGGAACCGGGTTTCTGGTCACTGCGGCGGGCGTGGGCCTGACCAATGATCACGTCGTCGCACAATGCAGCTCTCTGCGCGTCAATGGCGCCGCCGCAACCGTGATTGACCAATCGCAAACCTTTGATCTGGCCATCATCCAACTCGCCAACACGAGAGGCTTGGAGCCTGCGGTCTTCTCCGCCACCCCGCTGGAACTCAACGCCGATGTCACCGCAGCGGGCTTTCCCTTCTCGGGCATCCTCGAAGGTCTCAATGTCACACGCGGCGCCGTTTCCTCGCTCAAGGGCCTCGCTGGCGACGATATCCGCTTGCAAATCTCCGCCCCCGTCCAGCCCGGCAACTCCGGCGGCCCCCTGCTGGATGCCTCTGGCCATATCGCTGGCGTGGTCGCCGCCAAACTCTCCCGCAGCGCCACCGAAAGCCGCACCGGGGCTGTGCCGGAAAACATCAACTTCGCCATTGCAGGCGAAATCGCCAAACTGTTTCTCACACGAAACGGCATCGCTTTCAGCAGCGCAGGCCCAAGCACCCCCCTCTCCGGAGCCGAGATTGGGCGCAAAGCGCAATCCATTACATTCTTGATCGAATGCCTCGGCTGATCTGTCCGGGCCGAGAGCTCACGTGCCCTGTGCGGCCACAGCGGCCTTCATCGCCCTCAGAAAACTCTGCACCTTCATCGTGCGATGCAGATCGACATGGCTCACCAACCACAAAGGAGCCGCCCAATCCGGGCGCGGCGGGCTGATTTCCAAAAGGTCAGGATGGGCCGCAGCCTTCCAGATCGGCAAAAAGCCAATCCCGACGCCTGCCAAAACAGCTTCTTGCGCGGCGAAAACATCGCCTGTGCGAAACACAATCGCATCATGCGGGATCGTATCCCACATCCAGCGATGAAACGGTGCGCGGCTCGCCGGGTCGTCTTCGCCAACGAAAACATGCCCCGCCAAATCCTCCAACCCCTCGGGCAAACCATAGCGCTCCGCATAGGCACGCGCACAATAAAGCCCCGACCGCATGGTCAGGAAGGGTTGCACCACATTATCAGGCTGATCAGGTGCCGCTCCTGCCCGGATGGCCACATGCGCCTCGCCATATTCCAACCGAAAAAGCCGATCGCCCGTCAGATACCGCAAGACAACCTGCGGGTGCTCGCGGCGAAACTGATCCAAAATCGGCATCAGGAAATTCGTCAGCCCCGTGAGCGATGTCACCACCAACTCGCCCGCCACGGCATCGCCCTGCCCCTTCAAACGACTGGCCAATTGCGCGAATTGATCATCCGTGGTCTGGGCCACCCGCAACAGATCCTGACCGGCTTCCGTGGCAGTATAGCCCCGCGCATGGCGCTGAAAAAGCTTCACCCCAAGCCGGGTTTCCAAAGCATCAATATGGCGAATGACCGTGGCATGGTGCACGCCCAAAACTTCTGCCGCGCCAGAGACCGTACCTTGCCGGGCCACCTGAAACGCTGTGCGAACCTCGTCCCAATTGTCCATCTCAAGCCTCCTGCAGCACATGCGCCTCAGGCGCGATGCGCGCCTGCCGCCAAGCCTTTCACGAAAGCCAAAACCGCGTCCACAGATTTTCCTGCGGCAATCTCAGCCACAATCGCCGAGCCCACCACACAGCCATCGGCAATCGCTGCAATCTCTTGCGCTGTATCCGGGGTGCGAATGCCAAAGCCCACGATCACGGGCAAATCTGTCGCGGCCTTGATCCGCGCCACTTCTGGCGCAACCGCATCTGCCTGCGCGGCCGCGGCACCGGTGATGCCTGTGATCGACACGTAATAGACAAACCCGGAAGTGTTCTCGAGCACCTTGGGCAAGCGCTTGGCATCCGTCGTGGGTGTGGCCAAACGAATGAAATTCAGCCCCGCTGCCTGCGCCGGGATGCACAGCTCGTCATCCTCTTCGGGCGGCAGGTCAACCACGATCAGCCCATCAATCCCCGCAGCCATCGCATCGGCCAGAAATTGCGTGACCCCATGCGAATAGATCGGGTTGTAATAGCCCATCAAAACGATCGGCGTCGTGGTGTCGGTCTTGCGAAACGCCTCCACCATATCGAGGGTTTTCAACAAGGTCTGACCACCCTCAAGCGCGCGCTGGCCCGCAAGCTGGATGGTCTCGCCATCGGCCATGGGATCGGTGAAGGGCATCCCCAGCTCGATCACATCCACTCCCGCCGCAGGCATGCCTTGCATGATCGCCAAAGACGTCGCCACATCTGGGTCACCTGCCATCATGTAGGCAACAAAGGCTTTCTTGCCTTCGGCGCGGAGGCTGGCGAATTTGGCGTCGATGCGAGTCATGGTGTTTTCCCCGTTTGTGTCCACTTCCCTTGCCCCAAGGCCGCGCGAAAGGCAACGGGGAGGGGGGCGCGTTTTCGCATGGAACAATGGTTTTGACCGTGTGAGCAGGGCAGAAGGGGGCGCTGCCCCCTCGGCCTGCGGCCTCACCCCCGGGATATTTTTGGCAATGAGAAAGCCATTGCTCTGCGCTATTGCGCCATTAGGGTAGGCAGATGGCTGCCCGCACCCTGACATCGCCTTTCGGCCCACTGACCTTTCGCGAGGCCGAGGGTGTTTTGGTGGGTATCGAATGGGGCGGCGCCGAGGATGGAAGCTCGGATGTCTTGCTGGAAGCCGAGCGGCAGATGGCGGCGTATTTTGCTGGCCGCATGACCGCGTTTCGCTTGCCATGGCGCGTCGAGGGCAGTGTCGCGCAGGCGCGCGCTTGCGCGGCGATGACGGCTATTCCTTTTGGCCAGACCCGCAGCTATGGTGCCTTGGCGCGCGAGATCGGGGTCAGCGCGCAAGCCATGGGGCAGTTATGTGGTGGCAATCCCTTGCCGATCCTTGTGCCGTGCCACCGGGTTTTGGGCGCGCAGGGTTTGGGCGGGTTTTCCGCCCCCGGGGGCGTGGAGACCAAAGTGCAGCTTTTGCGTCATGAAGGTGCTGGAGGCTTCTTGCTCTGACCTAGAGGCAGGGCTAGCGTTGCCCAGACAGCATCTGCAGGTGATGATGACCCTTACCGTATTTTTTGCCGTAATGATGGCAGCGCTCTTGCATGCCGGGTGGAACGCCATTGTCAAAACGGGTCTGTCCAAGCAAACGTCCATGTTCTTGCTGTCGGTTGGCCATGCAGGCATCGGCCTGCTGGTTGCGCTGACCCATCCTATTCCTGCGCCCGAAGTCTGGCCGTGGTTGGTGGCCTCGGGCGTGATCCACATGGCCTATCAGCTTTTCCTTGCCTATGCGTATGAGCAGGGCGATTTGAGCCGGGTTTATCCCATTGCGCGCGGGGCAGCGCCGCTGATCGTGTTGGTTGCCTCGCTGGCCTTTCTCTCGGATCCCCTTGGGCGTTGGGATTTTATCGGCATCCTCGTCTTGGGCCTGGGCATCGCGCTCATGGCACGCGGGGTGTTTCGCTCAGGCGAGAGCCGCCGCATGCTGCCCTTTGCCTTTGGCGCGGCTTGTGCCACGGCGGGCTATACATTGGCCGATGGTTTGGGGGCCCGCGTCTCGGGGCAGCCCTTGGCCTATGTCGGTTGGTTGATGATCCTTTCGGCGGCGTTCTTTACCCCCGTGGTTATCGCGTTGAAGGGCCGTGCCGTGCTGCGCGCCGATGCACGCGGCTGGGGGCTTGGCATGATCGCGGCTGCCGCGTCTTTCGCGGCTTATGCCATAGCGGTCTGGGCGATGACCAAAGCCCCGATTGCTCTGGTCGGTGCCTTGCGCGAGACCTCGATCCTCTTCGCCGTGCTCATTGGCTGGCTGTTTCTCAACGATCCGATGGACCGCAGCAAGCTCGTCGCTGCTGTGCTGATCGTCGCGGGTGTTGCCCTCACCCGGCTTTAGGCTGCGTTCAGCCTTCCTTGCCATAGACCAATTGCTGTGCGGCCCCTGCCCCCAGCAAATAGATGGTCGTCACCACCAGACCCCAATGCGCCCAGCTTTCGGAATGGAAATTCACCAAAGCCGCCCAGCCCGCAAAGAAGGTCCATGCCAGCGCTATCGGCAAGGTCAAGACCCGCCAGCGCGCCGTCCGTGTGGGATGCACGAATTTCACAGGCAGGAACATCACCCCCGCCAGAACCGCCACCAAACTCAGGCTTACCCAGAAATTCGGCTCCAGCGCGAAGAGCACCAGCACCACCATATTCCAGCAGGACGGGAAGCCCGAAAAGGAGTAGTCCTTTGTTTTCATGCGAGAATCTGCAAAATACATCGCACTCGCATACGTGATGATGATAATCGCGATCCACCCGGTCCACCCCGGCAACAGCCCTGACTTGAACAGCGCATAGGCCGGCACAAAGACATAGGTCAGATAGTCGATAATCAGATCCAGCAACACGCCGTCAAAAATCGGCGCATTGGTTTTCGTGTCGTATTTTCGCGCCAGCGGCCCATCGATCCCATCGACGAAAAACGCCACGACGAGCCAGAGAAACATCAGGCTCCATTTTTCATCCACTGCCGCCAGCATCGCCAACATGGCAAAGACAGCCCCAGAGGCAGTGAGCAGGTGAACGGCGAGAGCTTTATGCGCGATTTTCATACCGCGTTCATGGCCGATTTGCGCGATCAGGGCAAGGCGGCGTCGTCACAGCCGCACAACCGTATAGCGGGTTAGCCGCTCCATATCCGGCGCCCCTCCCAATCCCGGCCCATCCGGCACTTGCACGCGCCCTGCGTCACAGGGGAAGGGGGCTGTCAGAATATCTTCGGTCAGATAATAGCGCGCCTGATAGAATTCACAGCCCAAATCGATCTCTGGCGTTGCCGCGATCATATGCGCGCCCGCCAGATGGGCGATCCCCGCCTCGAACATGTCGCCACCATAGGCCGAAAGCCCCGCCGCCCCGGCCATCCGCGCCACGCTCTGCGCGCGCATCAGCCCGCCTGCTTTCATGATCTTCACCGAGATGCCGTCACAGGCACCCGCCTCAATTGCCCGCATCAAATCCTCAGGGCCAAAAACGCTTTCATCTGCCAAAAGCGGCACATCAATCCGTGCCCGCAGCCGCGCCATTGTGGTCAAATTTGCAGCGGCCACAGGTTGTTCGATGAAATCAGGCTTGAACGCCGCCACCTCCGGCAGGCGCGCTATGGCCTCATGCGGTTGCAGCCCTTGGTTATAATCCACGCGAATGGCCACTTGTGGCCAATCACGGCGGATCTCTTCGAGGCGCATCAGGTCAAACGCGTGGCCCTTGAACCCGGTTTTCAATTTCACAATCCGCACCCCATCTGCATGGAGCCTTTGCAATAGCTGCCGATCCGCCGCCCAATCCGGATTGGCAATCGAGCAAGAGAGCGCGATCTCATCGCGGCATTTTCCGCCCAAAAGCGCATGCACAGGCAAGCCCACCGCATGCCCCGTCACATCCAAAAGCGCGGTTTCCAATGCCGCCTTGGCTTCGGTTGCATGGGCCACAGCATGGGCCGCATCGGCCATGATCGCTGCACGATCCTTAAGCTTTCGCCCCACCACATGGGGCCGGATATGGCGATGGAGCGCATGAAGTGTTGCCTCGGGCGATCCGGTGAACACCACCCAAGGCGCGGCTTCCCCCCATCCCACGGCACCGCCCTCTGCCGTCAACCGCAGCAGCACCACTTCAATCGCCCCTTCGACCGATCCAATCCCATGGTCGCGCCGCGCCGTGACGGGCAAGGCGAGATGCCACAGGTCCATTGCAATGATGCGCTGCTCTAACAGGCTCACGCCACCCACTCCGAAACAGGCGCCGCCGCCTCATGCAAAGGCTGGCTCAGAATATCGATCATCACAGGCGCATTCAGCGCCAAGGCTTGGCGGAAAACCGGCACCAATTGCGCGGGGTCTTCGATCGTAAAGGCCTGCATCCCATAGGCGCGCGCCACCGCCGCATGATCCGTGCGCGAAAAATCAACGTTGTGATAGCGCTGACCAAATCCCGAATGCTGCCCCGCCTTGATCCAGCCGAATACCGAATTGGAAAACACCACCGAAATGATCGGCAGCTTGTAGCGCATGATCGTCTCCATCTCTCCCGCGCAAAAGGCAAAGCTGCCATCCCCCATCAGCGACAGCACCTTTGCCGTGGGCCTGCCCACCTGCGCGCCCATCGCCGCCGCCAAGGAATAGCCCAGCGCCCCATGGGCGCGGTTGGTGATAAAGTGCCGCCCGGCCTCCGGCCAGCGCAGATGGGCCGAAACATAAGGGCAAGGCGTGCCCGGATCAGCCACCACCACACAGTCGCGCGGTAGCGTCTCCATCAGGGCTGCCATCACGGCCTCGGGCCGGATCGGGCGCTCTTGCGACGTTGCCAAGGGGCCAAACGCCGCCAGCTTTTCTGCCCAAGCCTTCTCGGCCCGCGCGACCCCGCCATTGTCCCCCACAGACACACCCAGCGCCGCCGCCAAAGCCTCCAGCGCCAGCTTGGCATCGGCACAAATCGCCACCTCGGTAAGGTAGTTGGCCCCCAACACCATCGGGTCCGCATCAATATGCAGAATGCGCGCCGATGGCCCCGGCACGCGCCAGCGCTCGGTGGTCACCGACCCCGCGCGGCACCCCACATAGAGCACCACATCCGCCTCCTCCATCACCGCTCGCGTAGCAGCAACACCACCATTCGAGCCCACAACACCCAGCGCCAAAGGATGTGTCTCAGCAATCGCCCCCTGCCCCGAAACCGTCGTCGCCACAGGCATGCCCAAGGCTTCCGCCACCTGCGCCAAAGCCGCCATCGCCCCGGCCAATAGCGGCCCACCCCCGCACACGATCACCCCACGCTTGGCTTGCCGCAAAACGGCGACCATCCGCTCAATTGCCTCTGGCTCTGCGCCCGCGCGCCGCGCGGGGTAAGTCCGTGTTTCGGGGTCCGCCCAAATCTCTGCGGCCTCAACCACGCCCTTTTGGGTATCAAATGGCAACGTCAATTGCGCCGCGCCGGGCCGCCCAGTGGTCATTGCGCGAAACGCCTGCCGCACCGTCGCGGGCAAGCGTGCCGCATTATCAAGCGAGGCGGTGAATTTCACCAAAGGCGCAAACAGGGCCTGCTGATCCAACTCCGTCAGCGGATAGCGCCCCCGCGATGCCGTCGAAACATCCGAGGTGATCGCCAAAACCGGGATCGAACTCTCATTGGCTTCGACAAGCCCCGGCAGAATATACGTCGCGCCCCCTCCCGAAGGGCCCTCACAGATGCCGGGCTTGCCCGTCACCCGCGCATAGCCATCGGCCATATACCCCGCATGCCGCTCGTCGCGCGTCAGAATATGGGTGATCTCCGGCTGCATACGCGCCATCGCATCGTAAAATGGCAATGTCGTATCGCCACACAGTCCGAAGATATGCGATACCCCCTGCGCTTCCAGCATCCGCACCAAGGCTTCCGCCCCGGTCATTTGATTTCCCGCTCCGCTATCCGCCATCTCACACCCCCATTTCGCTCCATTCGATCTTGCGAACGCGGCGCGCCGGGTGTCAACTCACCTCCACGAGGACAGGAGTGCAAAAATGAAAGCGCGCGGCGGCAAATCTATCTATGGGGCCAGCGTCGGCATCCTCATGCTCGATGCGCGTTTCCCCCGGATCATCGGCGACATGGGCAATGCGCTCACATGGGATTTCCCGGTGCACTATAAAGTCGTCCGCTCCGCCTCCCCCGATCTCGTGGTCCGCAAAGGCGCGGCAGGCACGCTTGGCCTTTTCATCGACGCGGCCCATGAGTTGGTGCGCGACGGCGTTGACGGCATCACCACAAATTGCGGCTTCCTCGCGCTCTTTCAGGAAGAACTGCGCGCCGCCCTTCCCGTCCCCGTGGCCACCTCCTCGCTGATGCAGGTGCAAATGGTCAACCGCATCCTGCCGCATGGCAAACGCGCAGGCATCCTCACGGTCTCCTCCACATCCCTCACCCCGGCACATCTCGCAGCGGCCGAAGTCCCCTTGGACACGCCCATCGGCTCCACCGAAGGGCTGCGCGAATTCACCCGCGTGCTGCTCGACAACGAACTGGAACTGGACGTCGCCCTCGCCCGCCAAGACAATATCGATGCCGCCCTAGCCCTGCAAAAAGCCCATCCAGACTTGGGCGCGATCGTGCTCGAATGCACAAACATGATCCCCTATGCCGCCGATATCCGCGCGGCCACGGGCCTGCCCACCTATTCCATCTTCTCGTTCATCCGCTGGTTCCAATCCGGCCTTCAACCCCGCTCATTCCTGTGAACGCCGCCGAGGAAGCCCAGATCGTCGATGCCGTGCGCGCCGCCGCGCGTGCCGAAATCCTGCCACGCTTCCGCGCCCTGCCCTCTGCCGCGATCCACCAGAAATCCTCCCTCCACGACCTCGTCACCGAAGCCGACCTCGCCGCCGAAGCGGCCCTGTCGCTGTCTCTGCGGGCCGCCTTCCCGGGGGTGCTGGTGACAGGCGAAGAAGCCATCGCAGCCGCCCCCTCCCTGCGCCCCCGCCTAGGGACCGAAGCGCGCGCCATTGTCATCGATCCCATCGATGGCACGTGGAACTTCGCCCATGGCCTTGCCACCTTCGGCGTCATCGTCGCCGCATTGGAATACGGCCGCCCCATTTTCGGCCTGCTCTATGATCCCACTGCGGATGACTGGATCGTTGCCCGTGCCAATACCCCCGCACGCGCGGCCTCACCCTCAGGCGAACACCAGATCACCACAGCCAAAGCCAAACCACTCGATGCCCTCAATGGCCACGCAGGCGCTTGGTTCACTCCCCGGCCCCAACGCACAGCCCTCGTCGCCGCCCTGTCTCAAACCGACCGCCTCACCGCATTGCGCTCCTCGTGCCACGAATATCGCTTTGTCGCCCAAGGCCATACTGATTACGTTCTATCCTCCATGCTCCACCCTTGGGATCACGCCGCAGGCAACCTGATCTGCCAACAAGCGGGCGGTGCCTCGCGAATGCTCGACGGCGCGCCCTATAACGCCGCCCTCACCCAAGGCCACCTGCTCACCGCCTCTTGCGAAGAAACCTGGAGCGCACTGGCCGCCCTGATCCGCCCCACCCTCGAGTAAGTGCCATGACCACAGCCCATCTCTGGCTCCGCCTGCCCCTGCTCCCGTTGCTGCTGGCCCAAGGTCTGGCCGTCCGAAACCGCGCGCTCATTCTCCCCGAGCCACCGGGGCCGCGTCAGGGCCAAACCGGGCGTGGCCCCGCCCTGCGCCTTCTGATCCTCGGCGACAGCGCCGCCGCAGGCGTTGGCGCCCCCGATCAATCCGAAGCTCTTGCAGGCCACCTCGCCCGCGCCCTTGCGCCCAATGTCTCTCTCACATGGCAGCTTGAGGCGCGCACCGGGGTCACCTCTGCTCAAACGCTCCGCCATCTCCACAAAATCGACACCACCTTCGATGCCGCCCTGATTTCGCTCGGCGTCAACGATCTCACCCGCGCCGTGCCCCGCGCCCGCTGGCTGGCCACACAGCGCGCCCTGCATGCCGCGCTCCGCGCCAAAGGCGTCCGCCAGATTCTGATGACCCCGGTGCCCCCCATGCATCTCTTCCCGGCTCTGCCCGCCCCGCTCAATTGGGTGCTGGGCCAAGAGGCGAAACGCTACAACCACGCACTCACGGCGTTGGCACAAAATACCCCCGATCTCCATCTGCTAGATTTCACCCTGCCGATGGACCCGAGCTTGATGGCCGCCGATGGCTTCCATCCCGCACCCGCCCTTTATCGCCTCTGGGCCGATACCGCAGCGCGCGCGCTCGTTAACACTTTTGCACCTCCCCAAACGTCATGACGTCAGCCAGACACCGACCAGACGCAAACCATACGTGTTGCATCCAGCGAAATTCGCTCTTTACCATACCCAACGCGCTCTTCACGTTTTGGCAATCCCTTGCCACTGGCCCACAATCCCCATGGTCCCGCCCCGCCTCAGCCGCTATATGAAACCGAGCCTCCGACAGAGAGGGAGCGGTGAAAGGATCGGCTATGCAGGGCAAAATGTCCCTCTTCGCAGCGTGTGCGCTTGCCGCCTTGCTCGTCGGAATGCCGTCCAAGGCTCTGGAAACGCTTGACTTTAATTTTGCCAACACCACCGATTCCGCGCTCACAGAGGCGCTTGAACGTGTCTCCAGCTTGCAAGCCGCCAAATCCGAAGGGCGCATCGATCCCGCTGATCTTTACGCCGCGGCCCTGACGGATTACCGCAGCTTAACCGATGCGCTCTACGCTCGCGGCCATTACTCCGGTGTCATTCGAATCCAGATTGACGGGCGCGAAGCCGCGCTCATCCCCCCGCTCGCCCCGCCAACCCAAATCACAGCCATCACCGTTACCATCGACCCCGGCCCCCCCTTCCGCTTCGGCCAAACCACCATCGCGCCACTGGCACCAAACAGCAAATTACCCGAGACCTTCGCCCAAGGTCGCCCTGCCGGGGCCGGGGTTGTCACCGAAGCAGCCGTTGCAGCCATCGATGGATGGCGCGCCAAATCACACGCCAAGGCACTGATAAATAAAGAAGAAATCACCGCAAATCACGCAGAACACCGCCTTGATGTTGCCTTGGGCATTGATCCCGGCCCCGCCGTCACCTTTGGTCGCCTGATCATCTCAGACAGCTCTTCGGTGCGCCCCTCGCGCATCCAAGCCATTGCAGGCCTCAGCGAAGACGCTCCCTTCGACCCCGCGGCCCTCGCCAAAGCCGCTGATCGCCTCCGCCGCACCGGTGCCTTCCGCTCCGTCGCGCTGACCGAAGCCGATACACTCAACGCTGACAATAGCTTGGACATCGCGGTCAGCGTGATTGACGAAACGCCGCGCCGCTACGGCGCCGGGGCGGAACTCTCTTCCTTTGAGGGCCTGACGCTGAGCGGTTTTTGGTTGCACCGCAATGCTTTAGGCTGGGCCGACCGCTTCCGAATCGAAGGGGAAATTGCCGGGTTGGGCGGCAGCACCAGCGGCACAGACTACACCCTCTCTGCCCTTTTCGAACGCCCCGCCGTCTATGGCCCCGACACCCGCTTCACCGCCCGCGTCGACCTCGCATCGCTCGACGAAACCGACTACTCCAGCAACAGCTTCAAACTCGGTTTTTCCGCCTCCAAGGAATATTCCGACACCCTCACCGCCGAGTTGGGCATCCTCTATTCCGCCTCCCATGTCCGCAACGTGTTTGGCACCACGGATTTCCGCCTGTTGCAATTTCCCTTCTCCCTCGTAAGCGACCACCGCGACGCCCCCCTTGATCCGCGAAATGGTAGCTATATCAACGCCGTACTCACTCCCTTTGCTGGGCTAACCAACACGGCCTCTGGGGCGCGCCTTACCCTCGACGCGCGTGGCTATGTCTCGGCAGGTGAGGCATTGACCTTCGCAGCACGGGGCCAGATCGGCGCCGTCTTCGGCCCGTCTTTGGCTAATACTGCACCGGAATTTCTCTTCTGGTCCGGCGGCGGGGGCAGCGTGCGTGGCCAACCCTACCAATCGCTCTCGGTTGCCGTTCCAGGCGGCACAACAGGCGGGCGCAGCTTCGCTTCCCTCTCGCTCGAAACCCGGACCGACCTTAGCCCCACCCTTGGCTTGGTGGCTTTTGCAGATGCAGGCTATATCTCGGGAAACACTGACTTTTCCAATGGGAACTGGCACGCCGGAGCAGGCATCGGCATGCGCTATGACACGCCCTTGGGTCCGCTGCGTTTTGACCTTGCAGGCCCTATCAGCGGCACCACAGGCGACGGCGCGCAAATCTATATCGGCATCGGGCAGGCCTTCTGATGCGCCAGTTCTTCTTCCTCGCCGCTCTCGCGCTCACGCTGCTCGCCCTGCCCTTTGCAGCCCCCGCACAAAGCACCTCTGACGAGGATCGTGGCTATCTCCAAGCACTTCTGGAAGACGCCCTCTCCGGCGAGGGCCGTAGGGTTCACATCGACGGTTTCGCAGGGGCCCTCTCCTCTCGAGCCACCATCGAGACGCTGACCATTTCCGATGAAACAGGTATTTGGCTGACAGCACGGGGTCTCAGCCTTGGCTGGAACCGGGCGGCGCTTCTTACCGGACGCCTTGAAATTGCAGAGCTTTCCGCGGCAGAACTCAACATCCCCCGCGCGCCCATCGCCCCATCAAGCGCCGCAGACCTCCCCTCTCCCGAGGCGCGGGACTTCGCCTTGCCGGACCTCCCCGTCTCTGTCTCCATTGGCGCGCTTCGAATTGCCCGCGCAGAAATCGGCGCCGCCCTCTTGGGTCAAAATGCCGTGCTCGCCCTAGATGGCGCCGCCGAATTGGCGGCAGGCGCGGGCCAAACTGCCCTGACCATCACCCGTGCCGAGGGCGGCTCTTTCCGGCTCTCAGGGGCGTTTTCCAATATCACGCGGCACCTCACCCTCGACCTGTCGGTCTCCGAACCATCGGGTGGTCTTGTGGCCAGCCTCCTCGCGCTCCCGGGTACCCCCGCCTTGGATCTCACTGTGAAAGGAGATGCACCGCTCGATGACTTTTCCGCGACACTCCAACTGTCTACGGATGGCACCGACCGCCTGAACGGCACCGCCACCCTCGCCGCGACGCGCGACCCAAACAGCCCAGCGTCCCCGCCCGGCTGGCGCTTTGCCGCAGACCTCGGTGGTGATATTGCCCCGATTTTTGCCCCGGCCTACCGCCCATTCTTTGGCCCCGACTCGCACCTTGCTGTGACAGGCACCCGCACGCCTGATGGTCTTCTCGATATTTCCCGCCTTCACCTCACGGCCAGCGCGCTTACCCTTTCAGGCAGCGCCCAATTTTCGCCTGAAGGGTGGCCACTCCTCTTGGATCTGGGAGGCCGCCTTGCCTCACCCTCCAATGCCCCCGTGCTGCTCCCGCTCAGCGGTCCAGAAACCTACGTCACAGAAGCCACCCTCGCGCTCTCTTTCGATGCCCGCCAAACCGAGGATTGGTCCTTCCGAAGCGACCTGCGTGGCCTTACCCGTGAAGGCATCCGCCTCGACAGCGCCCTTCTTACCGGGGCAGGCCAGATCGCCAAGCAATCAAGCCGTGTCACAGGTCAGATCGCAACAGCCCTTTCAGGCTTGTCACTGCCCGATCCGGCCCTTGCCCTTGCAATAGGCCCCACCCCCAAAGCCCAATTCAACTTTGATTGGACCGACGGCGCTCCGCTCTCGCTGTTCAACATTCTCGCCGTCTCCAACGGCGCGGCGCTTTCCGGCAGGCTCACGGCGTCAGGCAACTTGGAAACCTTGTCCCTTGCGCCCGACCTCTCGCTGGCCGCCATTGATCTGACACGCTTTTCCAGTCTCGCGGGCCTGCCACTCACTGGCATGGCTCGGCTTGATGTGTTGGGCAGCATCGCCCCGCTCACCGGAGCGTTTGATCTGACATTGACCGGCTCCACCCGCGACCTGTCATTGGGTCAGCCCAAATTAGACCCGCTTCTAGCCGGTGAAGGCCGCCTCGAACTCGATCTGGCCCGAGATCGCACGGGCACTTTTTTGCGTCGCCTTGAGACAAGCACAGCCCATGCCGCGATCACCGCCCAAGGCGTGATCCGGTCACAGAACTCGGCGCTTTCTGCTCGGGCGGAACTCACCGATTTTTCCCGTATCCTCCCCGAATTAAGCGGCCCCGGAAACGTCGCGATCACCGTGCAACAAAACACGGATGGCTGGCGCGTTGAGGGCAAGGGCAGCGGCGCTGGCGGGGCCACACTGTCCTTCGAAGCCCTGCTGCCCTCCGGCACGAAGAACACCCAACCCCTCTCCGCCAAGGCACGCTTTGCCGCCGACAGCCTCGTGCCCTACGCGCGCCTTGCCCGAACCTCGATCAGTGGCGCGGCCATACTCGATCTAACCGCCACAGGCGACGTAATCGCCCAATCCGGCAAGGTTTCACTCGCCCTCCAAGGCACCAACCTGCGCGTCGGCCCACCTGCTCTTGCCGCTCTGCTTGGCCAGTCGCAAAACCTCACAGCCGAACTCAGCCTCGATCAACGCCGCCTGACGCTCCGCAGCGTTGATCTCGCCACCGCAGAACTCACCGCCCGACTTGAAGGCGAAACAGACGGGACGGCGACACGCTTGACCTATCAAACGCGCTTGGCTGATCTTTCGCGCCTTGCACCCGGCTTCCCCGGCGCAGCAAGCCTGTCGGGCACCGCCACGACCACCGAAGGCACCACATGGCAAATTGATGCAAAGGGCACTGGGCCGGGTGGCCTCGCAGGCGCTCTTAGCGGCACAGCTTCTGCGCGCCGCTTTGCACTCCAAGCATCCGGTCTCGCCCCTTTGGCCCTCGCAAATGATGCCATCCGTCCAAGGCTTCTTTCGGGCATCGCCCGCTACGACCTGCGCCTTGATGGCCCTGCAAGCCTCTCTTCTCTCTCGGGCACAATTACCACCAGCGACGCCCGCCTCGCCCTGCCCGCAGAGCGATTGGCCTTTGGGCCGATTGCGGGCACCATTCGACTTGCAAACGGAAGCGCCAGCGTTGCTTTGCGCGCTCCCTCCTCCACAGGTGGTGCGCTTACCCTAAATGGCCCCGTAGCACTCACAGCTCCCTATCAGGCCCGGCTCACCGCTGAAATCGACGCAATTGGTCTTTCTGACCCCACCCTCTACCGCACAAGGCTCACCGGTGCGGTCAGCCTTATCGGGCCCCTGACCAACGGGGCGCGGCTTACGGGGGCACTGGAATTGGGCAATACAGAAATTCGCGTGCCCGATAGCAGCGCCAGCGCGTATGCGGGTCTGCCGGGCCTGCGCCATGTCAACGAGGCGGAAGAAGTGCGCCGCACCCGCAGCTTTGCCGGGCTGATCCAAAGCGCAACAGCCCCCACCACAGCTGGCCGCGCCTTCCCCGTCGATATCTTGCTTTCCGCGCCATCCCGGATTTTCGTGCGGGGTCGCGGACTCGACGCAGAATTGGGCGGGCAACTCCGGCTCCAAGGCACCACAGCCGACCTGCGCCCGCAGGGGCGTTTCGAGTTGATCCGCGGGCGGCTCGACGTCTTGGGTCAGCGCTTCAACCTCACCAACGGCCAACTTCGCATGCAGGGCAATTTTGACCCATGGCTACGCTTCGTTGCCGATACCGAAACCGCTGGCGCGTCAATCCGGATCATCCTCGAAGGCCTAGCCTCAGCCCCCGGCCTCAGTTTTGAAAGCTCCCCCGCGCTGCCCGAAGATGAAGTCCTGTCATTGCTGATTTTTGGCCGTGAAACCGCACGGATTTCACCGCTTCAAGCCGTCCGCCTTGCGCTCGCGGTCCGTACGCTCACGGGGCGAGGCGGCGAAGGCGTAACAGGCACGCTCCGCAAGGGCCTGCGCCTTGATGACCTCGACGTTCGCACGACTGACGCAGGCACCACCGAAGCCCGCCTCGGGGCCTATCTGTCAGACAAGCTCTATTCCGAAGTCACCACAGAAAGCGGCGGAGACACCGAGATCAATCTCAACCTACAAATTCGCCCCGGCCTGACCGCGCGTGGACGTGTCACCTCTGCTGGCGAGACAGGGATCGGTATTTATCTCGAAAAAGATTATTGAGCAGCCTTGGGCGGGACAAAAGCCAACCCTGGCCCATCTGCCCGACGCCATAGGGGCCGCGCAGTAAACTCTGCCTGAATAGCCTCGGCATCGTAATAGTCCCGCACCCAAGCCTCAAAGGTGAGATCCGCCCCTGCCCCTTGCGCCTCGGCAATCGCTTTTGCCTTGGCAAAATGGTCCAAAATCAGGTCCAAAACCCCGGTTGTGTGGTATCGGACATGCAAAAACCGCAACGATAACATCGCCCGCGCCGCCTCTACCGTGCTGCCCTCGATTGCCAACAGATAAATCGCGCTGGCCAGCCCGGCCCGGTCGGCCCCGGATTTGCAATGCAACAAGAAGGGCGTCTCGATCTGTCGGTATATCTCGATCAGCTCCAGCATACGTTCCCGCGCTGGCGCGTGCGACGCCTTGAACGCGACCCCGACAAGCCGGATCCCCAGTCGCGCGCAATGCTCGCTCTCAAAAAGCCAATAGGGGCTCTGCTCTGCGCCACGCAGGTTCAAAATGGTCCGCACGCCTAGCGCCGCGATTTCATCATAGCGCGCTTCCGTCGGCTGGTTCGACCGCCAAACTCCGGGCGCGATTTGGTGCAAATTGCTCCATCGGCGGCGAAAAATCTCAAAATCGAACCAATACATGTAGCGGTGCGCGCGCCGACGCCCGTCTGGCGTCGTGATCTCATTTGACCGTAACCGACCCGACAGGCGACGCTTCCAAGCGTTAAAGAGGTCACTCAAACTGATCATTCTATCTCGCTGGTCTGCACGTGATGGAGGCGACATAGTCTCTCCCCCAGACTGGCGCAACCATGATGGATCGCTTGGATTTCACCCCCGAGTTCGGAACATTTTCCGAAAACCAAGCGCAGCTCACGCATTGGGCTTGAGCTTGTGCAACATTCTTTGCGCCGCCTCCGAGGGGGTAAGCGTGCCTTTGGCAACCGCGTCCCCGAGCGTGGCCATGCTCTCTCGGGCGTCAGGCGTGGTGAGACGCATTAACAAGCCTTGGCGCACATCTTCACCAAACCAGTGGCGGGCTTGTTCGGAACGACGACGCGCAAAATGCCCTGTCTCACGGCGCCAAGCGGCGAGCGTGGTCATTTCTTCCCATGCTTTTCCCAACCCTTCATCAGCGAGCGCCGAAACAGCGAGAGCTTTAGGAAAATCCGGAGGGTCTTGAGGGCGCTTGCGAAGTAAGCGCAAGGCACCTGCATAATCGGCCATGGTTCGGGTCGCTGCGGCCTTAAGGTCGCCGTCGGCTTTATTGACCAAAATCAGATCAGCCATTTCCATAATGCCGCGCTTGACCCCTTGAAGCTCATCACCGCCAGCTGGCGCCAGCAGCAAAATGAAGAGATCGGCCATTTCCGCGACCATGGTTTCAGATTGTCCAACCCCAACGGTTTCGATCAACACCACATCAAAGCCCGCCGCCTCACACAGGCTCACAGCCTCGCGCGTGCGACGCGCGACGCCACCAAGATGGGTTTGCGATGGCGAGGGCCGAATAAACGCGTTGGGCTCACGCGAGAGATGCTCCATCCGCGTCTTGTCTCCTAGAATCGAGCCCCCTGACCGCGCCGAAGAGGGATCAACCGCAAGCACCGCCACGCGCAGCCCTTGAGCGATCAGCATCATCCCGAAACTTTCGATAAAGGTCGACTTGCCCACGCCCGGTGTTCCGGAAAGACCAATCCGCAGCGACTGCCGCCCTGACTTCGCCACTTCGGAAATCAGAGCGTCGGCCGCGAGCCTGTGATCTGACCTTGCGCTTTCGACGAGGGTAATCGCGCGTGCCAGTGCACGTCGATCGCCTGCTATCACTGCTGCCGCCATGGGATGTACATCCATACTGGCTCTCCACTTTGGGTTCCGCTCTGGGTTGGGACCTTGTGACGCGCGCGCGGCACCCTGTCTAGCCCACCCCTTGCGGTGCCGGGATACAAGAGGCAAGACTTCTCCAAAGGAGACGCCTATGCTCGAAATCCGCAGCCTCACCGCATCAGACGAAGCCGAATGGCGTCGGTTATGGCATGCATACCTGCTGTTTTACGAAACGCAAAAGCCCGAAGACGTTTATGCCAGCACTTGGGCGCGTCTGGTTTCCGCAGATCATCCAAACCAATGTGGGCTTCTCGCCTGCAAAGACGGTGTGGCCATAGGCCTTGTGCATTACATCTTTCATCCATCGAATTGGACCATTGGCGATGTCTGCTATCTGCAAGATCTTTACGCGGACCCTGCCGTGCGGGGTTCGGGTGTGGGCAGGGCGCTCATCGAGGCCGTCTATGCCAAGGCCGATACCCACGGCGCTGCCTCGGTCTATTGGCTGACGCAGGAGTTCAACACCACCGCCCGCCACCTTTATGACCGTATCGCCAAAGTCACCCCATTCATCCGCTATGTGAGATAAACCATGACCCCTCATATTCGCGCTGCAAAAGGCGAGATTGCTGAAACCGTATTGATGCCGGGAGATCCTTTGCGCGCCAAATGGGCTGCAGAGCGTTTCCTCATTGATGCGCGACTGGTCACCGATGTGCGCGGCATGCTGGGCTTCACGGGAACACATAAAGGACGCGCCGTCACGATCATGGGGTCGGGCATGGGGATGCCTTCAATGTCCATCTACGCCAATGAGCTGATCAACAGCTACGGGGCGCGCCGCCTGATCCGCATCGGCTCGTGCGGCGGCATGCAGCCTCATGTGAAGCTGCGTGATCTGGTCATCGCACAAACCGCCTCCTCGCTCTCCACCCCATCGTCAGGCATGATGCATGGACTCAATTTTGCGCCTGCTGCGAGCTGGGCCTTGCTCGAAAGCGCCGCGCGCGCAGCAATTGCTGCCAAGATGCCCGTCCATATCGGCGGTATCTATTCCTCCGATACCTTTTACGATGAACGCAAAGACCATGAGGAAATCTTGCGCCGTCACGGTGTGCTCGCCGTAGAAATGGAAACCGCTGAACTTTACATGGTGGCTGCCCGCTACGGCGCGCAGGCTTTGGCTGTGCTCACGGTATCTGATCACTTGCAAACGGGCGAGTCATTGCCCGCTATCGAGCGCGAGCGTGGCTTTGCTCAAATGGTCGAGGTCGCGCTCGCCGCGCTTGATTGATCCCTCACGCGCCATGTGTGCGATCATAGCCGTTCGCCTCGGGCGACTGCCAGCCATCCAATGCACCAATTTGCGGCGCAAACACCTCGACCAACAGCGGATAGCAGCGCGCGCTATCGCTGGAATGCTCCGAGGAACAATCCCCACCCGGACAGGCGCTGAGCGCCCCCACCAAATCAATTTCGGCGAAAAACTCTAGATAGTCGCCGGGCCTCACGGGCGAGGACTTCATGAAATACTGACCTGTATCATGGGTGAACCCGGTGCACATGAAGACGTTGAGAACATCATGCACATGGGCTTCTGCCTCGCTGGGCGCACATCCCAAATGCTGGGCCAAGGCGCGGCTCAAATTGGAATGGCAGCAATGATGATACATCCCCCCCGACAGTAACTTGTGCGTATAAGGGTCACAGCGCGTGCCAATCACATCATGCACAGACCCGCCAAACGCATCCTTACCATACCAATGAAGTGTATCCGCCACGATGGTCGCCATAGGGCGCAAATAGGGAAACGAGGACCAAAGCCGATGCCCTTCGGTTACGTGGGTTCCGTGCAAAGCGCGGGTTTTCCCTGAATAAAAGCGCTCCTCCATTTCCTGTGCAGACCAAAGGTTAAGATCGCCCACCTGTGCGCCTTCTACAGAGGAAATCCGAAAAAACTGCCCCGCCTTGACTGTGAACGTGCACGCATCTCGCGGCTCGGCACGCACCTCAGACACTTTCACCGCGCCCTGCCGCGCCGCGCGATAAAGCGCCATCGGCGGTTGGTCTAAACTCTCTACTGGATAACAAATTACCGGTGGCACCGCACGGCGGGCCTCGGCATCTTGGGGCACATTCATTGGCGAGCCTCCATTGGTCTAAATGAGCGATGATGTGGCGAATACTTCGCCATATTCTCTGACGCTTCTTTATTGTCCGGGCAAATGAAAACCGACCTCAGGTCTCGCTCTTGCATCTAGGTGTTTCTTGGGCAGTCTGCGGGAGAATAGGAGAGCGCCCCTCATTTTTGGATGAGGCGCAACGCCGGCACCGCCCTGCACCGCCTTCCACTCTTGGAAAGGCGCGCACGGCAGGTCATCTTCCCCGCACCAGTGGTCAAAGAATGGTCTAGAGTGGTTCCCAGTAAGCAAAGGCCTGCCACAATGGCTCGCGCTCTCGGCGCAAGATATCATCGCTACCAAGGCTAGGTGCCTCCGGCTCATCACCGGGATGATACACCAATCCGCTCAGCCAGTCGGCTGGCACGGGATCGGCATCATAAACGTCGGAAAATATTGTCATGGAACGCTCCAAGGATTTGAGTGTTCCTCCCTAAGACGAGAAGCAACCTGCCTCAGGGGTTTTTTAAAGCGGCATCGCAACCATTACGGAAAAAATATGCTGCGATGCAGCAATTTTCCGCCTACCGCTTAGCGTGGCCGAAAACACTGCCGGGGCACCTGCCCCTGATCCAGCCTTGCTTGCGCTCCGCAGGCCGAGCATCGCCAAGAAACCCCTTCTGCACTGATCGCCCCCTGTCGCCAGCGGCACAAGCGCGTCACCCCCGACCCTCGCCGCGTCCACCACAAAAACAACAGCACTCCAAATGCCAATATCGGGATCAATGCGATCATCGCAGTCTCCATGTAGCAAAAAAGGAGCGGGCCACCGCCCACTCCTTTTTCTTCTTTAAATGTGCGGGGCAGCACCTGCGGCCTAGAGAGCAGCGCCCCTACTGCGTTAAACAGCCCGCTCCACCATCATCTTCTTGATCTCTGCAATCGCCTTGGCAGGGTTCAACCCCTTGGGGCAGGTCTTGGCACAGTTCATGATCGTGTGGCAGCGATAGAGTTTGAACGGATCTTCCAAATCGTCCAACCGCTCACCGGTCGCTTCGTCGCGGCTGTCGATAATCCAACGATAAGCATGCAAAAGCGCTGCCGGGCCAAGGTATTTGTCGCCGTTCCACCAATATGATGGGCACGACGTCGAACACGACGCGCACATGACGCATTCATATAGCCCATCAAGCTTTTTGCGGTCCTCAATCGACTGGCGCCACTCTTTCGCAGGCCGATTTGTCTTGGTCTCCAACCATGGCATGATCGACGCATGTTGCGCGTAGAAATGCGTCAGATCGGGGATCAAGTCCTTGATCACAGGCATATGCGGCAGCGGATAGATTTTGATATCGCCCTTGATCTCGTCTGTGCCGTAAATACAGGCCAAAGTGTTGCTGCCGTCGATATTCATCGCACAGGAGCCACAAATTCCCTCTCGGCATGAGCGCCGAAACGTCAGGGTCGGGTCTATCTCGGTCTTGATCTTGATCAGCACGTCCAAAACCATCGGGCCGCACTTGTCCATATCGACGAAATACGTGTCGAGCTGGGGGTTTTTACCATCGTCTGGGTTCCAGCGATAGATTTGCACCTTGCGAAGGGTCTTTGCGCCCTCCGGCTTGGGCCAAGTCTTGCCCGTGGTGATTTTGGAGTTCTTGGGAAGCGTGAACTGAACCATGTCGTCCTCCTTAGAAGGTCCGCGCCTTGGGCGCGATCTTGGCCAGGCTGATGCCGCCCTCGGCTTCGTTGGTGAGTGGGTCTTTGATTACGGCGCGGTAGGTCAAGTCTACCTTGGCCCCATCCACACGCGAAATCGTGTGCACCCGCCACTTCTCATCATCGCGCGTAGAGAAATCTTCATGCGCGTGTGCGCCGCGGCTCTCTTTGCGCGCCTCTGCTCCCACGATGGTCGCCAAGGCGTTAGGCATCAAGTTGGTCAGCTCCAGCGTCTCCATCAGGTCGCTGTTCCAAACCAAGCTGCGGTCGGTGACCTTCAGGTCATCTGTCTTTCCTGCAATCGACGTCATTTTCTCGACGCCTTCCGCCAGCGTCTTCGACGTGCGGAAGACCGCCGCATCCGATTGCATCGCGCGTTGCATTTCCAGCCGCAATTCGGCGGTGCCAACAGTGCCCGCCGCATGGCGCAGCCCGTCGAAACGATCAAGCGACTTGTCGATTTGCGCCACCGGAGCTTTTGGCACAGCACGGCTCCGGTCGACAACCTGCCCTGCACGGATCGCAGCAGCCCGGCCAAACACCACAAGGTCGATCAGCGAGTTGGAACCCAATCGATTTGCACCATGCACAGAGGCACAGCCAGCTTCACCCACAGCCATCAGACCCGGCACAATCGCATTCGGATCTTTCGCCGTCGGGTTCAGCACTTCGCCCCAATAGTTGGTGGGAATGCCGCCCATGTTGTAATGCACTGTCGGCAATACTGGGATCGGCTCCTTGGTCACGTCGACGCCGGCGAAAATCTTGGCGCTCTCCGAAATCCCCGGCAGACGCTCCGCCAGAGCCTCTTTGGGCAAGTGCGACAAGTTTAGGTGGATGTGATCCCCATGCTCGCCCACGCCACGCCCTTCACGAATTTCCATCGTCATACAGCGCGACACGTAATCACGCGGCGCAAGGTCTTTGTAGTGCGGCGCATAACGCTCCATGAAACGCTCGCCCTCGGAGTTCGTCAGGTAGCCGCCTTCACCGCGCGCACCCTCGGTGATCAGGCAGCCCGAGCCATAGATCCCAGTCGGGTGAAACTGGACAAACTCCATGTCCTGAAGCGGCAGTCCAGCCCGTGCAACCATCCCGCCGCCGTCTCCGGTGCAGGTATGCGCGGATGTCGCCGAGAAGTAAGCGCGGCCATAACCGCCTGTCGCCAACACCACCATCTTGGCGTTGAACACATGCATCGTGCCATC
>DOOI01000171.1:37227-37466 GCA_003512825.1 Paracoccaceae bacterium
GTTGAACACATGCATCGTGCCATCATCGAGCTTCCAGCAAAGCACCCCATTGCAAGCCCCGTCTTCGCCCATCAACAGGTCAATGGCAAAATACTCGATGTAGAACTCTGCCTTTTGCTTCAAAGACTGGCCATACAGCGTGTGCAAAATCGCGTGCCCGGTGCGGTCTGCTGCCGCGCAGGTGCGCTGCACGGGCGGGCCGTCACCAAATTCCGTCGTGTGGCCACCAAAGGGGCGCT
>DOOI01000171.1:37786-37990 GCA_003512825.1 Paracoccaceae bacterium
GCACACCGTAATGTTCCAACTCGTAAACCGCCTTGGGGGCCTCGCGCGCCAGATACTCCATTGCATCCGTATCGCCGAGCCAATCCGAGCCCTTTACCGTGTCAAACATATGCCATTGCCAGCTGTCAGGCCCCATATTGCCCAAGCTCGCTGCAATTCCGCCCTGTGCCGCAACTGTGTGCGAGCGGGTCGGGAACACCTTGG
>DOOI01000171.1:38300-42607 GCA_003512825.1 Paracoccaceae bacterium
CCCTTGCTCCGCCATGCCGAGCGTTGCACGCAGACCCGCGCCCCCGGCGCCCACAACCACCACGTCATAATCATGTTGTTCGTATGTATAAGCAGCCATTATCCGTCCCTCAGAGCGCCATCTTGGCGAGCGCATAAAGCCCTGTTGCCGCGATTGCCCAGCTCACGCCGATCGCCAACATGATGAAGCCCTTTTTCGCGGATCCGCGTGCGTAATCCTCAATCATGATCTGAGCACCCTTCGCAAAGTGCTGCATCCCAACCACCAAAACCAAAGCAGTCAGGATCGCCGGAAGCGGCCGGGCAAACGTCGCCATAACGGCTTCTCGCCCTTGGCCCAACGACGAACCAATGATGTAAATAAACGTTGGCACCATAAAGGCCAGCGCTACGGCGCTGACTTGCATATGCCAGTGGTGATGTGTGCCCGTGCCAGCGGCGCCCTTGCCTTCGGCACGTTTGCGAGCGGTCAGATAACGCATCGCGCCCTCCCTCAAACGATAATTATGGTCAGCACGGTCAAAACGACCGAACCGATGATGCATGCCAATCCAAGCTTCTCAGCCGTCGGCAAATCCAGCCCCTTGCCCGCATCGTAATAGAGATGCCGCAAACCAGCGAGGTAGTGATACCAAAGCCCCAGCACTGACAAGGTCATGGCCAGATCGCCAAACCACGATGTCATGACCCCGTTCGCCACGGCAAAATAACTGTCCGACGTCGCAGCCGCGAGCAGCCACCACACGACGAGGAGCGCCGATACGATCAATGCATTCCCGGTGATCCGGGTCAGGATTGATGTCAACATTGGCACATGCCAACGATAAATCTGCAGATGCGGGGAAAGCGGGCGCTCGACCCGTTTAACTTCGGCCATGGCATGTTCCCTTTCGGCTTGCACACCGTGGTATGCCGCCACGGCGTCTTGCTTGCTTCATAACGGTTTATAGCGCTCTGTCACGCATCTACGAGGCGCAGTTTGCAGAAAAATTGTCGCAAGCACCATGTTTTTCCGCATTGTGATCACACCCGAAAGGAGTGTGATCACAAGTTTGTTGCTCCACAAGACATGCAAAAGGGCTGCGAGTTACCCCGCAGCCCTTCTTTCTTGCCGCCATGTAAGATCAGCGCAGGTTAAAGCTCATGTCCAGCGAGACCACAGCCAAGCCGTCAACACGCGCTGTCGAGTCGTTCCAGCTGGCCGAAACAGCGAGATTGTCGTTGATCGCGTAGCTGCCGCCGACGTTCCAATAATCATTGGTGCCATTCGAAAGTTTGCCTACGCGCCCGGACAAGCCGAATTTGTCGTTCACGGCATAGTCGATGGTCAAGCTCGAATTGGTCACATCAGCGACGGGGTCATGCGCGAAGCGCACGCCGAGGCTTACAGCGTCTGTTGCCGCGACACCCATCGACAAGATGATCTCACCACAGCAATTGACGTTCGGGCTGCGATAGAAATAACGCGCATAGCCGATGTCGTAATTGAACTGTCCAACTTCATTACGGTAGCCCACGTAGAGGTCGACCTCGGTCTTGCTGCCCGTGATGACGGCGCTTGTGTTCGACGCCCATGCGCCAAAATAGAAGCCCTGAATTTCAGCTTCGATCCAAGGCTGGAACGCGGCGCCAGAGGTCTGGTCCACATTGGATGCGAGGTAGCGGCTGGTCAGCGTCGCACCGGCCGAAACGCTCAGGCCTTCCGCCGCTGCGAAAGTAGGAAGTGCCACACAGAGTGCAAGCACCGAAGAAGCAATACGAGTGTTCATGATAGCCTCATAAGAACTGGTTATGACGCCACCTAATCCACTCCTTGAGCTGCCGACTATCCATCTCAAAAATGCTGCGCCTGCGAAAGGGTCAGATTGTATCAATTTTACTACAGACCCGTTCCAGTTGTGCTCACTTCTTGGGCAAACTCCCGGAAAACAGATCGCGCCTTACGCGTCTGCAAACCCGTTCAGGCCCATCACGCTATGCGGCAGATCCGACTCAGCGGCTGCAGTCAGGTCATGGTTCAAACGATTGATTGCCCCAGAAAGCGCCCGATCACACACCAAACGGCGCACAAGTTGCGGAACCGCTTCAATCGGTGTGGACAGAATCAAGTCGAGTTCGGTCGCGATATCGATCTCTGGGCGCATCTTCGATCCTTTGTGTGGCCGATTCTGTTCCCCTCAAGAAACCCTGCGGCTTGGATTCGCAGAAAGCCACAAAACCGAATTGAGAGCGCCGAATTGCTGCGACGCAGCATCGTCTAAATACGACATGCCCAAACGTCATCTCGAAAGAAATTCAAGCGATCAAATTGGCATCAATGCCCAATAGTCCAGATCAAGCAAAACTTCCGGCAAATACTTGCCCTCTGCATTTTTCAGAGCGCCCGCAGCCCCCTTGGTCGCGACCAGCCGCAACCGGATCGCCCCAACGTTCGGAGCCGAAGTCTCTGCTGTGTCCAACACCTCCGACCACGCTCGAACCGTATCGCCAGAGAAACACGGATTGGCATGCGCCCCGCCATTCAGGCCCACAATCATCTGAGCGTTTGCCAGCCCATTGAACGATAAGGCCCGCGCCATCGAAATCACATGCCCGCCATAGATCAATCGCCGCCCATCTTCGCGGAAAGTCGCGTCAAAATGCACTTTGGCCGTATTCTGCCAAAGCCGGGTCGCCATCATGTGTTCGGCTTCCTCAATTGTAACGCCGTCAACATGGTCAATCACCTCTCCCACGGCGTAATCGCCCAAACGATGAGGCTCGCCAGCCTGTGCAAAGTCATACTTGGCAAAGGTGAGCCCAGCCGGAATTGCCAAATCGGCAACGGTCAACGCACGTTTCAGCTCTGGCACAACGGTCTCGGGCGCTGCCGCTTCCGCATCCCGCTTTCGCACCATGACCCATCGCACATAGTCCATGACGATCTCGCCGCGCTGATTGGTGCCGCGTGTGCGAACATAAACGACCCCGGAAGTGCGCGACGAGTTCTCTTTCAAACCGATCACTTCTGACGAAGACCGCAATGTATCTCCGGCGTAAACCTGCGCGCGCCAACGCCCCTCTGCATAGCCAAGGTTGGCAACGGCATTCAAACTGACATCGGGCACCGTCTTGCCAAAAATCACGTGAAACGCTGCCAGGTCGTCCAACGGCGCCTGAGGCAACCCGCAGGCGCGGGCAAACTCATCAGAAGAATGCAAGGCATGCCGCGCAGGATAGAGCGCATGATATAGCGCGCGCTCGCCTGCCCCCACGGTGCGCGGGACCGCATGGTCAATCACTTGACCGATACGGTAATCCTCAAAAAACCGTCCCGCATTCGTCTTAGTCATTCCCGCATTCCTTTTCGTAGGGCGAAGTTTCCTCCGCCCTGCCATTACATCTCGCCGAGCTTCACCTCCGGGTGATAGTCCCCCGGAACTTCCTTCACCACGGCCTGACCACAGCGCATAACGCCATTTGCTGCGTCAAACCCATAGGTTGGCCCGCCATAAAGCGCCCAGCCCTGGTTCAGAGCCATCGTCACCTTGTGACAAAACTCTGCCGTGTCATCCGCGCTCAGAAATCGATAAAGCTGCATGCTTCACCCCGGGAATGGCGAAACGCCAAGAGCAGAGTGAATTCCAACAATCACTCCATAGACCACCAATGTGATCACAACCGCAATCACGTCCCGCTTTGGCTCTCCGGGTGTCTTCGGCACCCACGGCTCGGCGCGATTGATCAAGATCACCGACACCACAGCCCAGACCAACATTCCGCCAAACAGCAGAACCGAAGCCAGATCACCGTTCACCAGTAAATGCGCGAACGCCCAGACCTTCACCGCACCCAACATTGGGTGACGAACCCGCGCCCTTAGCCGCCCTTTAGAATGCGACAGCGCAAACAAGAAGACCGACAGCAGCATCAGCAGGTTGTTGAGATGCGTCGTCCAGCTTGGCGGCGTCCACAGGTTTACCACCTCTGCCGAGCGATAGCCCCAAATCATCAGCGCAAGTCCCGCAAGCGACAAAGCTGTCACTAACCCCTTACCGCCATTGCCCATTTTCGCCCGCGCTGCCGGCGCAAGCCGTTTGAATAAATGCGAGCCGATCCAGAGGATCAGGCCAAGTGCCAAATAAAACATGTTTTACTCCGCTTGAGTGAGAGCGACGGCCTCCGCCAGCGCCAGAATTTTCCGTGCGGTTTCAACATGCAGGTTTTCAACGATCTTACCATCCACTACGGCCACGCCCTGCCCGGTTTTCTCGACTTCTTCCAAGGCGGCAATCTGTCGGCGCGCCAGATCAATCTCTTCTTCAGAGG
>DOOI01000150.1 GCA_003512825.1 Paracoccaceae bacterium
GGTATAGAAGGGCTTTTTCTTTGCGTGGTTTCGCGCTAGGGATTGATCTGTCTTGAAAGGATATCCCATGGGTGACGCGCAAAAATATTATTTTCCGACTGGCGGCCTGCCGAGCCAGAAAGAGGTTATGACCCAACGCGCGGTATTTACCGAGGCCTATGCGGTCATCCCCAAGGGTACGATGCGCGACATCGTCACCAGCTTTTTGCCCCATTGGGACAAGACGCGGGCCTGGGTTCTGGCGCGTCCCTTGAGCGGTTTTGCAGAGACGTTTTCGCAGTATATCATGGAAGTCTCCCCCGGTGGTGGCAGCCGTCAGCCGGATGCGGAGGCCCGGGCGCAATCTGTGCTTTTCGTCACGCAGGGCGCGGGGGTACTGCATTTGAACGGGCAGGCCCATGCGCTCAAGGCGGGCAGCTACGCCTATATCCCCAGCGGCCTGCAATGGAGCCTAGAGGCACCTGAGGAGTGCCTGCGGTTTCATTGGATTCGTAAACTTTATGTGCCGGTCGAGGGGATCGCGAAACCTGAAGCCTTCGTGACCCATGAGGCCGATCATGAGCTGCATTTGATGCCAGACACCAATGGGGCATGGGGCACCACGCGCTTTGTTGAACCGGATGATCTGCGCCATGACATGCATGTCAATATCGTGACCTTCCAACCGGGCGGCGTCATTCCCTTCGAAGAGACCCATGTTATGGAGCATGGGCTCTATGTGCTCGAGGGCAAGGCTGTTTATAAGCTCAACCAAGATTGGGTCGAAGTGGAGGCCGGCGATTTCATGTGGCTGCGCGCCTTTTGCCCGCAGGCTTGTTATGCCGGCGGCCCGGGACCGTTTCGCTATCTACTTTACAAAGACGTCAACCGACATATGCTGCTCGGCCCGTCGCCGCTCTGACCTGCGCAGGCAGGCTCAGAGCTTGAGGCTTCAGCGCGGCAGCAGATCGCGCAGTCGGAACTCGGCGATCCGTTCAACTTGGCGGCAGGCCTCGGCAAATTCCGTATCATGATCGTGGGTTATGCGTTTTTCAAAGGCCGCCAGGATGCTGGCTTTGCTGTGATCGCGCACTGCGATGATAAAGGGAAATCCGTGCTTTTCGACATAGGCGTCGTTGAGCGCGGTAAACCGCGCGCGTTCGTCGTCGGTGAGCGCGTCAAGCCCGGCACTGGCCTGCTCTGCGGTGCTTTCTGCCGTCAGTCGCTTTGCAGCCGCCAATTTTCCAGCCAAATCTGGATGCGCAGTCAGCACGCCCAGGCGCATGTCTGTGCTGGCTGAGCGGAAGGCGCGGCAAAGGGCGTTGTGCACTCCCGTGGCAGTGTCGTGCATGGGGCCAAGTTCCAGCCGATGCGCGCGTTCTGCGACCCAGGCGGAATGCTCAAAAACTCCGCTATAGGCGGCCGTGAAATCCTCTCGGGACAGGCTGCTGGGGCGCAGTTGGCGCTGATGAGGATGGGTTTGGGCCCAATGATCGGCGATTGCTTCGCGGGTGGCGAACCAAACGCCCTCATGGCTTTGCGCATATTCAATGAACCGTTGCAGCGCGGCGGCGCGGCCTGGCCGGCCAATCAGCCGACAGTGCAAGCCGACGGACATCATGCGCCCACCCTCTGCGTAGAGCGTGTCGAAACTGTCTTTGAGGTAGTTAAAAAACTGATCGCCCGCGTTAAATCCTTGGGCGGTGGCAAAGCGCATGTCATTGGCGTCGAGGGTGTAGGGTACAATCAATTGATCGCGCGCCTCAAATTCCATCCAATAGGGCACATCATCGGCATAGCTGTCGGCCACATAGGCAAATTGCCCGTTCTCGGCGGCCAAGCGAACGGTATGTTCCGAGCAGCGTCCCGTGTACCAGCCGCGCGGCGGTGTGCCCACGACCTCACTGTGCAAACGGATGGCCTCAGCCATATCGGCGGCCTCATCTTCTGGGCTGGCATCTTTGTATTCGATCCATTTTAGACCGTGGCTGGCAATCTCCCATCCGGCTGATTTCATCGCAGCCACTTGCTCTGGTGCGCGGGCCAAGGCGGTGGCCACGCCGTAAACAGTGATGGGCAGGTCTTTGAGCATGCGATGCAGCCGCCAAAATCCCGCGCGCGCACCGTATTCATACATGCTTTCCATATTCCAATGGCGTTGGCCGGGCCAGGCAGCGGCACCGACGATCTCTGACAAAAAGGCTTCAGAAGCGGCGTCCCCATGCAATATGTTGTTTTCGCCACCTTCTTCATAGTTCAGCACGAGCTGAACCGCAATTTTGGCGCCTCCCGGCCAATGTGCTGCGGGAGGGGTGGGGCCATATCCGGACATATCGCGTGGGTAACGTTTCATAATTTTCTCCATCTTGGGCTTTCCCTTTGCTTATTTTTTGCGCACAGATTAGGGAAGCAAAAAAGGAATAGATCATGAATGGGTTTTTGACCACACATGTTTTGGACACGGCCAAAGGCTGTCCGGCTGAAGGGATACAAATTGAGCTGTTTCGCTATGAAAACGGCCAGGCGGTCAAACTCGGTGAAGCGGTGACCAATGCCGATGGTCGCACCGATAGCCCGATCTTGTCGAAGGAAGATTTTGCCCTCGGCCAATATGAGCTGGTGTTTCATGCGGGCGATTATCTGCGCCGTACAGGACAGGCGGGACAGGCGCCATTGTTCTTAGATGTGGTGCCCATTCGTTTTGGCATGTCGCAAGATGATCATTACCATGTGCCCCTTCTTCTGTCGGCCCATGGTTTTTCCACCTATCGCGGAAGCTAAGGAACATAACAATGTATGATGTTGCAATAATCTGGGACTGGATCAGCTTTGCCGTGCGTTGGCTTCACGTCATCACCGCCATGGCTTGGATTGGCTCGTCGTTCTATTTCATCGCGCTGGATTTGGGCTTGAACCGCAATATCGAAGGGTCCGCAGATGGAGAAGAGTGGCAGGTTCATGGGGGGGGATTTTATCACATCCAGAAATATCTCGTCGCCCCCGAGGCGATGCCAGAG
>DOOI01000153.1:0-2334 GCA_003512825.1 Paracoccaceae bacterium
TTTCGGTGAGTTTTCCATGGGCGGGGCCGCGATTGCCCATAATGGCAATATCACCAATGCCGATAGTCTGCGGCGCGAATTGATCGAGCGCGGCTCGATTTTTCAGTCCTCGTCTGATTCGGAATGCATCATTCACCTGATGGCGCGCTCGTTGCAGCGGACAATTCCGGAGCGGATGGAAGATGCGCTGCGCCGGGTTGAGGGCGCGTTCTCGGTGGTTGCCATGACGCGCTCGAAGCTGATTGGCGTGCGTGATCCGCTTGGGGTGCGCCCCTTGGTGCTGGGCAAGATTGGTGATGATGGCTGGGTGTTGTCGTCGGAGACTTGTGCGCTGGATATCATCGGTGCGGAATATGTGCGCGAGATCGAGCCGGGCGAAATGGTGGTGATCGATGCGGAAAAAGGGCTGGAAAGCCGCTATCCGTTCCGCAAGCAAAACCCGCGGTTTTGCATTTTCGAACATGTGTATTTCTCGCGCCCGGATAGCATTATCGGTCGACGTTCGGTCTATGAGACACGGCGTCAGATCGGGGTGGAGTTGGCGCGTGAAACGCCTGTGGAGGCGGATCTGGTTTGCCCGGTACCCGACAGCGGCACGCCTGCGGCGATTGGTTTCGCGCATGAATCGGGTATTCCTTTTGGCATGGGGATTATCCGCAACCAATATATGGGGCGGACCTTTATTGAACCGACCGAGCAGATCCGGAATATGGGGGTGCGGCTCAAGCTGAACGTCAACCGCGCCTTGATCCGTGGCAAGCGTGTGGTGCTGGTGGACGACTCGGTGGTGCGGGGAACGACCTCGCAGAAGATCAAAGAGATGATCTTGGATGCCGGGGCGGCGGAAGTGCATTTCCGGATTGCGTCGCCACCAACGGCTTGGCCCTGCTTTTATGGGGTGGATACGCCGGACCGCGATAAGCTGTTGGCCGCGACCATGACCGAAGACGAGATGCGCGCCCATCTTGGGGTGGACAGTCTCAAGTTCATTTCGCTCGACGGTCTTTATCGGGCGGTTGGCGAGGCCGGTGGGCGGAATGCGACATGCCCGCAGTATTGCGATGCGTGTTTCTCGGGAGAATACCCGGTGGCGCCCTCGGATATGATCGAAAAAGGCTTTCAGGTGAAGGCGGCGGAATAAGCAGGGGGCGCTGCCCCCTCGCCCGTACCGGGCTCACCCCCGGGATATTTTGAGCAAGAAGACAGGAAGGGGCGCGGCCATGAGCCTGCTCGATCTCGATCTACGCTGGAGGAGACTGCTGGCGATGGGCGGGCCTGTGGATATTGGCTTTGAGGAACCAAGCGATTGGCCGCATGGGGCGCGGGGCGAGAGACCTGTGCTTGAGGCTGGGGAAGATCGGCTGTCGGCGGATCTGTGTCGGTTGGGGGATCGTCGATTTTTGCGGGCGATTGTTGCAGTGGAGATTGCTGGGTCTGAGGGGGAGGTGGCCTATTTGGCCCCTTGGGCTGAAGTGCCCCATGCGACATTTTATGCCTATCTGGCGCATGCGATGGAGGGGGCGGCTGTGCCGGAAGCGGTGGTGGGGCAGCTGGCCAATGCGCTGCCCGGTGTGGAGGAGGGGGTGCTGATGGGGCTGGATTTTGCGACCGGAGGGGCGCGGCCGCGTGGGCATTTGGATGCCTTTGCCGCGCCAGTGAGTTTTGAGGTATTGCTCGAGCTTTACGCGGCTTTGGACCAAGACTTGCGGGCGGAATTGACGCGCGGCAGGGACGGCACTTGACCTTCGGCCAGCCCTCACGCATCTCTCGCGGCTAAAGGAGAGCTTCATCATGACCAAGATAGCCCTTGTGACAGGCGCATCGCGTGGCCTTGGCGCTGCGATCGCAGAGGCCTTGGCGCCGGAGTATCATATCGTCGCTGTCGCGCGCACCATTGGGGCGTTGGAAGAGCTGGATGATCGGATCAAGGCCAAGGGGGGGGAGGCCACTCTGGCGCCGATGGATATCACCTTGAAGGACGCGATGGCGCAGTTGTGCCAAGCTATTCACCAGCGTTGGGGCAAGGTTGATCTGTGGGCGCATGCGGCTGTGCATGTTGCTCCGCTGGCTCCGGCCAATTTTCTGGACCTCAAGGATTGGGACAAGTCGGTCAACGTCAATGTGGCGGCGACGGGGGTTTTGATCCCTTATGTTGCGCCTCTGTTGGGGGAAGCGGGCACTGCGGTGTTCTTTGAGGACCCAAGGGCGGGCGAAAAGTTTTTCGGGGCTTACGGGGCGAGCAAGGCCGCGCAAATTGCTTTGGCCAAATCATGGGCGGCGGAGACCACCAAGACCGGGCCTCGGGTTCATTTGGTGCAGCCAAAGCCAATGGCT
>DOOI01000153.1:2531-7507 GCA_003512825.1 Paracoccaceae bacterium
GCAGCCAAAGCCAATGGCCACGGCGACGCGGGCGCGGTTCTTTCCAGGTGAAGACCGCAGCCTATTGGCGCATCCCAAGGATGAAGCGGCGCGGCTTTTGGCGCTTTTTTGATCTGTCACTTTTAGACGCAAGGCCGGATCTATGCCGGGGGCTTGCGGAAAGCGACAGCTTGGGCCGCGCGGTGGAGCGTGCAGGGCCATGCCTCAACTCTTGCCCCGATGAGAGTGCTCCGGTAGGACGGGGGAAAGCAATGGAGGGGTTGGATGCGTATTCTCATCACCAATGACGATGGCATCAACGCCCCTGGGTTGGCTGTGTTGGAGCGAATTGCGGCAGAGTTGGCTGGGCCGTCGGGCGAGGTCTGGGTTGTGGCGCCTGCCTTTGAGCAATCGGGTGTGGGGCATTGCATCAGCTATACGCATCCGATGATGGTGGCCAAGCTGGGAAGCCACCGCTTTGCAGCAGAGGGCAGCCCGGCGGATTGCGTTTTGGTGGGCTTGCATGATGTGATGAAGGATGGCGCGCCGGATTTGGTGCTTTCTGGGGTGAACCGGGGGAATAACTCAGCGGAAAATGCGCTTTATTCCGGCACTTTGGGCGGGGCAATGGAGGCCGCGCTGCAAGGCGTTCCGGCGATTGCCATGTCGCAATATCTGGGGCCGAACAACTTTAATGCGGAAAACCCGTTTGAGGCGGCCGAAGTTCATGGGGCGGCCTTGGTTCGCAAGCTGTTACCGTCGCTGCAGGAAGACCGAGCGGATTACCGTTTGTTTTATAATGTGAATTTCCCTCCAGATCTGGCTGCTGCGGTCAAGGGGGTAAAGATATGCGCGCAAGGGTTTCGGCGGCATACGCGGTTCACTGTGGAGCCACATCTGTCGCCTTCGGGGCGGCGGTTCTTGTGGATCAAGGGCGGGGAGCAGCATCGCCCAACAGAGCCGGGCACTGACGCGCATGCCAATCTGGATGGCTATATTTCGGTGACGCCAATGCGGGCGGATTTGACCGATCATGCTCTGTTAGGGGAGCTCAGCGCGCTGGAATGACGCCCGAGGAAGCCGAACGCAAGATGCAGTTCCTCTATGCGCTCCGTTCGCGGGGGGTGACGGATGCGCGTGTCTTGGGGGCGATGGAGCGGATTGATCGCGGGCCATTTGTGCGCGGGCTGTTTGCCGAGCGAGCCTATGAGGACATGCCTTTGCCGATCGCTTGCGGGCAGACGATTTCACAGCCTTCGATTGTAGGCTTGATGACGCAGGCCTTGAAGATCTCGCCGCGTGACAAGGTGTTGGAGGTGGGAACGGGGTCGGGTTATCAGGCCGCCATTCTATCTTTGTTGGCGCGGCGGGTTTACACCGTTGATCGGCATGCGCGTCTGGTCCGTGAGGCGCGGGTGATTTTCGATGAGCTGGGGCTGACCAATATCATGTCCTTGACAGCGGATGGCTGTTTTGGCCTGCCAGAGCAGGCCCCGTTTGACCGAATACTGGTGACTGCGGCTGCGGAAGATCCGCCGGGGCCGCTGTTGGCGCAGCTCAAGCCGGGCGGTATCATGGTGTTGCCCGTGGGCCAATCTGATGCGGTGCAGCATTTGATCCGAGTGACACGGACGGAGGCTGGCTTTGAGTATGACGAGTTACGCCCCGTACGATTTGTACCTTTGGTCGAGGGTGTTGCGCGCGAAACGTGACAAGCGCAGCAGAACGCGCTACAGTCTATGCGAGAGTGGCCTTTGGCCAAAAGCCCCGGATACAAGGGGCCGCGAAAGAGGATATCGAGAGATGACGTATCGCCCCGGACACCCCGGACCGCGCGCCACTTTGGTGCTTGGCTTCACTGCACTGGCCCTGCTGGCGGGCTGTTCTGAACCCTTTGACATGGATTTGCGCGGCAACTTCGGCAATGCCTTGTCGACATCACAAGCGGCGCGCAACGCGACGGCTGAACGGCCGCAAGCGGATCAGCGGGGCGTGATCTCGTATCCCGGGTATCAGGTCGCTGTGGCGCGGCGCGGTGATACGGTGGAGAGCGTCGGAGCGCGCATTGGGGTGGATGCCGGGGAGTTGGCCCGGTTCAACGGTTTGCAATCCGGGGATTCACTGCGGGATGGCGAAGTGATTGCCTTGCCGAAGCGGATTGCGGAAATTTCGCCTGCGCCAGCGGCGCAATCTGGGAATGTGGATATCACGACGCTGGCGGGCAATGCGATCGACCGGTCCAATCCAGCGGTGCAGACTTCGGCCTTGCCGCCCGCCAATGCGGCGCCTGCGGCGCCAGCGGTCATGGAGCCTGTGCGCCATAAGGTGCAACGCGGCGAGACGGCGTATACGGTTGCGCGGCTATACAATGTGCCGGTGAAGAGTTTGGCCGAGTGGAATGGTTTGGGGACGGATTTTGCCATTCGTGAGGGGCAATATTTGATGATCCCGGTGGCAAATCAAGCGGCGCCTGCCGTGGTCAAGACGACGGTGCCGGGACAAGGCTCACCCACCCCTGTACCACCTTCGGCCACAAAGCCATTGCCACAAGAATCCACTGTGCCCGCAGCGCAGGCCGCCGCCCCGGCGACAGCACCGGATCTGGGCAAGACCCAAACCACCAAGAGCACCTCGAAGATGACGATGCCGCTGAATGGCAAGATCATCCGCGATTACAAGAAGGGCACGAATGAGGGGATCGACATTCAGGCCGCGTCGGGGTCGTCGATTGTTGCCGCGCAATCGGGCACTGTGGCGGCGATCACGGCGGATGCTGATCAGGTGCCAATCGTGGTGCTCAAGCATGACGGCAATCTGTTGACGGTTTATGCCAATGTAGAGGGCATTACAGTCAAGAAGGGCGACAGCGTGTCGCGCGGGCAGTCGATTGCCAAAGTGCGGTCAGGGGCATCGAATTATCTGCATTTCGAAGTGCGTAAAGGCTTTGATAGCGTCGATCCCAACCCATATCTGAAATAAAAATGCAGGCCGAAGGGCCTGCATTTGCAGTCGCGTGCATGGGGCACCTTTAGAGGCGCACCCCTTTGCGGCCAGCAAGATCGGTGAAGAATTGCCAAGCGACACGGCCAGAGCGGCTGCCACGGGTCGCTTGCCATTCGATGGCTTCGGCGCGGAGATCTGCGTCGCTTATACTCACGCCATAGGCCGTGCAATAGCCGCGGATCATTTCGAGATATTGATCTTGGTCGCAGGCGTGGAAGCCCAGCCATAGGCCGAAACGATCGGAGAGAGAGACTTTCTCTTCGACGGCTTCGGAGGGGTTGATCGCGGAAGAGCGTTCGTTTTCAATCATGTCGCGCGGCATCAAGTGTCGGCGATTGGACGTGGCATAGAAGAGCACGTTGTCGGGGCGGCCTTCGATGCCGCCGTCGAGCACGGCTTTGAGGCTTTTATAGTGCTGATCGTCATGGCTGAACGACAGGTCGTCGCAGAAGAGCAAGAAGCGCTCTGCGGGGGCGGCGCGGAGGAGATTGAGAAGGCGGGAGACCGAGGGGAGGTCTTCGCGCTGGAGCTCAATGATTTTGAGGCCCACCCCTTGGCGGCGGATCTCTCCATGCACGGCCTTGACCAGACTTGATTTGCCCATGCCACGCGCGCCCCAAAGCAGCGCGTTATTGGCGGGCAGGCCACGGGCAAACTGCAAGGTGTTTTCCAAGAGCGTATCGCGGGCCCGATCCACACCGACCAAGAGCGCAATATCGACGCGAGAGACATTGGGCACGGGTTCCAGTCGATCTGGTGCAGTGTGCCAGACGAAGGCATCGGCTTGCGCGAGGTCGGGCGCTGACAGCGGGGCAGGAGCCATCCGCTCGAGAGCGGCAGCGATGCGTTCAGCTGCGGTGTCACTCATGCCTTGCCGTCTTTCTCGTCACGTTCTTTGGCTTCGCGCGCGAGGTCTTCGTCGAATTCGCGCAGGAGCGGGTCATCGAAATCCTCATCGGCTTCGGGGTCTGTCGCGGTGGTGGCGGTGGGGCGGGTCTCGTCGGCGTCGCTGCAGTCTTCGTCGTCGAAATACCCTTCGGCGCGCAGGCGGGCATCGCGCTTTTTCTCGACCATGCGGACCAGCCAGATCGAAATCTCATATAGGCCGTAGACCACGACGAAGAGGATCAATTGGGTGGTGACATCTGGTGGGGTGACGACTGCGGCCAGCAAAAGAATGGCGACGATGGCATATTTACGGACAGCGCCCAAGCCTTCGGCAGTGACCAAGCCCGCTTTGCCCATCAAGGTAAGAAGCACGGGCAGTTGAAAGCAAAGGCCAAAGGCGATGATGAATTTCAACGTAATATCAAGGCTTTCGTTCACTTTTCCGAAGAAGGTGATTTTCACACCTGTCTCGGTGGCCGGCACCATGGCCGTGCCATCAGGAACGACCGCCCCGGTGGCTTGACCCGCTTGATTGAGCAGGTTGGCAAAGATCGAGGAAACATCGGCGAAGCCAAGAAAGAAGGCCATCGCGAGCGGTGTTACAACGAAATGGGCGAAAGAAGCCCCCAAGAGGAACATGAAGGGCGATGCGATGAGGAAAGGCAAAAAGGCGCCTTTTTCCGAGCGATAAAGACCGGGCGCAATAAAGCGCCAGAGTTGGTAGGAAATCACTGGGAATGACAGGGCGAGGCCAAACACCATCGAAATGCGGAAGAGGGTAAAGAGGTATTCCTGCGGGCTGGTATATTGCAGCGTCGGGGAAGGATCCCCCAAGGCTCGCAGCGTGTTTTCAATGGGGCCAAGCAAGAATTGCAAGATTGGTTCGGCAACGATGAAGGCCAAGACCATACCGACAATGAACGCAAGAACCGAGCGGATGAGCCGGGTGCGAAGCTCTGCCAGATGTTCGATCAGGGGCGCGCCGGAGTCTTCCAGATCGTCTTGACGTGTCATGCTTTATCCTTGGCGGCCTTGGCAGGAGCTTTTGTAGAAGCTTTGGCGGGCGCTTTTGCAGGCGTAGTTTTGGCTGCGGCTGGTTTGGCTGC
>DOOI01000153.1:7864-8005 GCA_003512825.1 Paracoccaceae bacterium
TTTGGGGGCCGCCGGAGCCGCTGGCGCGGCTTTGGGAGCTTCGGCAATTGCGCCGGGGTCATCGCCTGCGCTGGCCATGGGCTTGGTTGCGGCGTCTTCGCGGGCCTTGCGGGCCGCAGCGGCGCGGTCTTCGGCGAGTTT
>DOOI01000128.1 GCA_003512825.1 Paracoccaceae bacterium
CGACAGGGGCGCGGTTAGAGGGAAAAGCCGCCGCAAAGCGCTCAGGTAACTCCGAGAGTTTTCGGCGATTGGGCTCCGGGTCTAGGATCCTGCATTTTTCAAATGGTGAAACTTCGTCCATGCGCCATTTCCGCGCCGTGCTCCACGCGTCTGGAAACCCCTTAGGTGCCCAAGGTCGCAGCGCCACATCAAAGCCACCTGCCCTGAGCAGCTTCATATAGCTTGGAAAGGCGCGGAATGCGTCAGGGCCAATGAAGAGTTCAGAATAAGCCGCCGGAGCCAACGTATAGCCACCATCATCGCGCAAGCGCCAAGCAAAGACACCATCCACCGCAGCGCCCTCGTGACCGACCTCAGAAGGGATGGTCGTGGCAACCGTTGAACGCACGGACAGTTGCGGCAACGAAACGCCGTGTGCTCTCAAAAACAGTGAGGACCATGCGCCTGCTGCAACAACGACTTGTTCTGTCCGGATCGATCCACTTTCGGTAATGACGGCAGAAAGCGTGCCTGCGGTATGTTCCAATCCTCGGGCAGCACAGCTTTCACGAATAATGACCCCTTCTGAGACGGCCAGCCGTGCAATTTCTGGCACAGCGATCCACGGCTCGCCTCGCATGTCCGACGGCGTGTGCAACGCACCATGCCATTTCGCGGCGGTTAGGGGAAACATAGCCATCACCTCTCGACGGCTCAAAATTCGGCTGTCTAAATCGGTGTGCTGCGATGCCAAACGCAGCCATGTCTCAAATCGGCCAAGGCTCTTGTCTGAATTGGCAAGGTAAGAAACCCCTACCGTCTTGATACCCAGTTTGTTCTTACAATTTTGATCGAGGTCTCTCCAAAGGCCTCGTGCCTCCAGAGAAAGCGGGATTTCGGCCATGTCGCGCCCTTGGGTACGGATCCAGCCCCAATTTCGAGTGGATTGCTCTGCACCAATCCGGCCCTTTTCCAAGAGCACAACCTTCATTCCTTCACGCGCCATATAGAGCGCAGCGGTTACACCGATCACGCCGCCGCCGATGACTACACAATCAACTGCCTCTGGCAGAACACCCGAATGCTCAGGGTGCTCCGAGAGCCAGTGGGGAAAGTTCATGCCAGCCTCTCCAGAACACGCTCCATGAAAGCATGCCCGGCGTTGAACTGCTCTACGGTTACATATTCATCGGGTTGGTGCGCCTGCGCGATGTCGCCGGGGCCGCAGACGACAGCGGAATACCCCCGCTCCTGAAATTGACCTGCTTCAGTGCCGTAGCTTACCACATGTATGCCGTTATCCCCGGTGATTGAGCGCACAAAACCTTCAGCATCGCCCATCTCTTCCGGCTTCAGCCCAGGAACAGCAAAACGCTCTTCTACGTCAATCCGGGCCTCGGGACGTATTTTCTGCATCTCCGCTTCCACGTCTCGGATCTTTTGCAAAACCCGCAAACGCCATGCTTCATTGCTATCGGAAGGAACCGCACGCCATCCCAGGTCGAAACGGCAATGTTTGGCTGTAATATTTGCAGCGGTTCCACCTGATATCACCCCTGTATGGAGGGTCGTATAAGGCGGATCGAAAAGGCTTGCTGCCTCTGTTGGGGAAAGTTTGGAGGTTTCCAAATTCACCTCGTTTGCCCACTGGATTATTCGCGCCGCCTCCATGACTGCAGATACGCCACGATAGGCAATGGACGAATGAACTTCAAAGCCCCAGACATCGACAAAAAAACCTTGGCCGCCTTTATGCCCCGTGACAGCCTCCATCATCGATGGTTCGCCAACAATGACCGCACTCGCTTTTGGCAGCGTCTCTAGCATTCGGTCGATCATTGGCGGCGCACCTGTGCAGCCTATTTCTTCATCAAAAGACAAGGCGAGCTGTAGCGGACGGGCAACGCCCCGATATTTGGCTTCAACCAAGGCCCAAATCGATAGCGCATCAAAGCCTTTCATATCACATGTGCCACGCCCAAAAAACTTGCCATCCCGCTCGGTCACAGTCCAAGGATCAGAGGTCCAAGGTTGCCCGTCCACGGGGACAACATCGGTATGTCCCGATAATACCAAACCGCCCGCGATTTCGGGGCCGACGTGAGCAAAAAGCGCAGCCTTTTGTCCTGATGGATCCCAGTAGCGATGCGCGGCAATTCCGTGCCCAGAGAGATACTCCTCAACCCAATCAACCAAAGGCAAATTGGTATCGCGGCTCACAGTGGGGAAACTAATGAGCTTCGTCATCAACTCCAAAGGCGACAGCCTATTTGCCATGGGTCAATATCCACTATCGGTGACGAGCACGCGGTGATCAGGGCCAACCTCACGGTAAACCGATGGTTCAGCCTTGAAGCCAACTGGACGAATTGGCGAAGGAATGGGTTTGAAATTAAGGTCCTTTTCTGACTTTCTTAGCCGAGGATCCGCAATCGGGACCGCTTTCATCAATGCCTTTGTATAGGGGTGCTGGGGGTTTTCAAAAACAGATGCACGCGGCCCTATCTCCACGATCCGCCCCAAATACATCACGGCCACATCGTGGCTTACGCGTTCAACAACCGCCATATCGTGGCTGATGAATAGAAATGACAAACCCAGATCCGCTTGCAATTCCATCATCAGGTTTAGCACTTGCGCTTGCACCGACACATCAAGAGCAGAGACACTCTCATCTGCGACAATTAACTTGGGGTTCAGAGCCAACGCCCGCGCAATCGCCACCCGTTGGCGCTGCCCGCCGGACAATTCGTGCGGATATCGATTGAGGAAGGCTCGAGGCAGTTCTACCCGGTCGAAAAGCATCGCAACCCGATCGTGTAGTGCCTGCCCTTTGTGCGTGCCGTAATTCCACATTGGTTCTGCAACTTGATCCAGCAACTTCATTTGAGGATTAAGGCTGGCAAAGGGATCTTGGAAAATCATCTGCATATCAAGGCGCGCTTTTCGCAGGCCCTCCGCATCCAGCGCCAAAATATCCCGCCCCTCAAGTGCGATTTTGCCTGAGAGTGGTTCAACCAAACGCAGCAGCGAACGGCCCGCTGTGGACTTTCCGCAGCCCGACTCACCCACGAGGCTCAGCGTTCGGCCCTTCTTCAAGGTGAAAGACACATCTTCGACCGCATGAACATTTGCCACAAGCTTGCGGAAAAAACCTCCACGAACCGGAAATCTCGTGGTCAAATTCTCAACTCTAAGCAATTCACCTTCCCCGCCGGGGATGGGTTTTATCTCGTCTTGCTCTCGACCAAGCAGGCGCATCGGTTCGGGATAAGTCTTACCCGTCATCTCTCCGAGCTTCGGCACCGCTGCCAGCAAGGCCTTGGTGTAATCATGTTGTGGATTTTCGAAGATTTCCTCAACCGTCCCCTCTTCAACTTTTTTGCCGCGATACATAACCACGACCCGGTCCGCCATTTGAGCCACAACAGCCATATCATGCGTGATAAACATCACCGCAGTTCCAGTTTCCCGCTTCAACCGATCAATCAGCGCCAGGATCTCGGCTTGAATTGTCACATCCAGAGCCGTGGTTGGTTCGTCGGCGATAAGAAGTCGGGGCTCGCACGCCAACGCCATTGCGATCACAACGCGCTGCCTCATACCTCCAGACAACTCATGCGGATATTGGTTGAGACGGCGCTCAGGCTCAGGGATCCGCACTTGGGTGAGTAGTTCTAGCGCACGAGTTCGCGCCTCCGGCCGTGAAAGCCCACGATGTACCCGCAATCCTTCGGTCAGTTGCCGCCCAACAGTGAAAACCGGGTTCAAAGCTGTCATCGGCTCTTGGAAAATCATTCCAATCTCATTGCCCCGAATCGTCCTCATCAGCGATTGATCCGTGTTGGCGAGATCAATTTCACCGCCCGACTTGCGATCAAAGATCAATTTCCCTCCCGCGATCTGGCCTCCACCGAACTCGACCAAGCGCATCAAAGAGAGAGAAGAAACCGACTTGCCAGAGCCTGACTCGCCAACGATTGCGACTGTTTCCCCCGAATTTATCGAGAATGAGACGTCCTCGACCCCAACGACAGTGCCGCTCTTTGTTTCAAATTCAACCCGAAGGTTTTCGATACGAGCAATTGGTCTGTCCAACATGATGATCCCCGGTGGTTTGGTTCAGGCTATCTACCCCCGCGAAACACTGTCAAACGCTAACTCATGAGCGCAAGCCGGGATGGCATTAAAATGCACTATTGCCAAAATTATGCAATATCGTGCATTCTAATTCAGGAATCGCCAAACAATTGGGTACGCGAGCAGGAAATCGTGGCGATTTGTTGGATACCCTCTTGCGCCGTGAAGGTAAGTTGATTGAGTTTGATAGAACGAACGAGCGTGAAGCTCGTCATAAAAACAGAGGCACGAGCGTGTCCAACAAGGAGTGAGGAATGAAAACGAAATCCCTTTTGCTTGGCGCAGTAACAGCTATGTCGCTTGCACCAGCAGCATTTGCAGAACGGGGCGCTGACGGACACGTCAACGTGATCTATTGGCAAGCCCCGTCTATCTTGAACCCCTATCTGTCGGGTGGCACGAAAGACCTCGACGCGTCAGCGGTCGTCATCGAGCCCTTGGGCCGCTACGACCAAGATGGCAACCTCGTGCCATATCTTGCGACTGAAATTCCAACGCTGGAAAATGGCGGCGTCTCGGCTGACCTGACCTCCATCACTTGGAAACTCAAGCCCGGTTTGCTTTGGTCCGACGGCTCACCGCTGACTTCGGCAGATGTGGTGTTCACGGCAGAGTACTGCATGCACCCCGAAGGCGGCTGCGCGCAGCTGGCAAAGTTTGAAGGCGTCGACAAGGTTGAAGCCATCGACGATCTTTCCGTCAAGGTGACGTTCAAAGAAGCCAAGCCGAACCCCTATGGCCCATTCATGGGCGCGCAGGCTCCAATTATCCAAAAAGCGCAATTTGCTGAATGCTTGGGCGCGAAAGCCCCCGAGTGCACTTCGGCAAACTTTGGTCCAATCGGCACGGGCGCGTTTCGCGTTACAGAATTCCGTCCAAATGACGTGATTTCCTTTGAAGCCAACCCGAACTATCGTGATGCCGCAAAGCCAGCCTTTGCGACAATGACACTTAAGGGCGGTGGCGATGCGACGGCGGCCGCGCGCTCCGTTCTGGAGACAGGCGAGTTCGACCTCGCATGGAACCTCCAACTGGCGCCTGACGTACTTGCCAATATGGCAAAAGGCGGCAAAGGCGAAGCGCGTTCGGGCTTTGGTTCGCTGGTTGAGCGTATCATGGTCAACATGACCAATCCTGACCCGGCGCTGCCGGAAGGCGAGCGTTCGACAGCGAAACATCCGCACCCCTTCCTGTCGGATGTAGCTGTGCGTCAAGCACTGTCTTTGGCTATTGATCGTCCATTGCTGGTTGAAATTGGCTACGGACAAGCAGGTCGTCCGACCTGTGACTTGGTACCCGCTCCTGCGATTTATGTTTCCGGTCGTACGGAATGCATGACGCAAGACCTCGCAGGCGCGAACAAACTGCTCGACGATGCAGGCTGGGCACGTGGCGCTGATGGCGTTCGTGCAAAAGACGGTGTGCGTCTGAAGATGCTCTACCAGACCTCAACAAACGCGGTGCGTCAGGATTTCCAAGCCCTGATCAAGCAGTGGTGGGAAGAGATCGGCTTTGAAGTCGAACTTCGCAACGTCTCTGCTTCGGTGTTCTTCGGTGGAGACCCCGGTTCGCCCGACACGTTCCAAAAGTTCTACGCAGACGTTCAAATGTATGCGAACAACTTTGATGGCACAGACCCAGAAGCCTACATGGCAGCCCAAACCTGCGACAAGGCCCCGCGCCCTGAAACGCAGTGGCAGGGTGAGAACATCAGCCGTGTGTGCATTCCAGAGTATGATGCCAAGGTCGCTGAGCTTGGCAAAACCGGTGATGTGGCAAAGCGTGCTGAGTTGGTGAAAGAACTCAACAACATGGTTACCAACGATAGCCACATGATCATTCCACTGGTGGATCGTGGCCGTGTAACCGGTGTTTCTAACACACTCGGCGGCTTTGTCCTGAACACTTGGGACTCTGAGTTGTGGAACATCGCAGACTGGACTCGGATCAAGTGATCTGACGAACACGTCCAAATCTCTGTAGGGCGGGAGCTTCCCGCCCTACTCACTTCTTCCATAGACATATGACCAGAGGCGCCGAATGCTGACATTCACCATCCGACGATTGGTGCTTACCCTCCCGACGCTTCTGGTAATCAGTCTCGTCATCTTCATGCTGCTGGAACTCGCCCCGGGCGATCCCATGGCGCAAGTACCGCTAACGGTTCCGCCGGAAGTAAAAGAGAAAAGGCGGGAAGCGCTCGGCTTAGGGCAGCCGAGCCATGTGCGATACCTAAAGTGGGTCTACCAGTTTTTCGTCGTCGAACCGTCAATCATGATTGATTGGTTAACCTCGAAAAGCACCCTGCTTGGATGGCTGCCAGATACGTCACTTTATGGTGGTGATCTTCGCGTGATTTCATGGCAGACACGCTCTCCGGTGATGGACATTGTTGTACAGCGTCTTCCACAGACCATGTGGGTTGTTGGAATGGGCTATCTCTTCGGTGTGCTCATTGCGCTACCGATCGGAATTTACTCAGCTTATCGCCAATATTCGATCTTCGATCAGGTTGGCACATTCATCTCAATGGTTGGATTTTCTGTCCCAACCTTTTTCACGGGCGTTCTTTTGATTGTTGTCTTCTCTGTCAACTTGGGTTGGTTCCCATCGATCTATGACACGACGCTGAAGGTAAACTCTTGGGATAGCTTCTTGCAGCAAGCCCGACAGATGGTGATGCCTGTGACAGTCTTGGCACTGTATAACGCGGCTCAGATCAGCAGGTTCATGCGCTCTTCAATGCTCGACAACCTCAACCAAGATTACGTCCGAACGGCCCGTGCCAAAGGCCTCTCGGAGCGTGTTGTTGTCTTGGTCCATGTGTTGCGAAACTCGATGATCCCTGTGGTAACCGTCATCGCTCTTGGCGTCCCGCAAGTTTTTGGCGGGGCGATCATTACCGAGCAAGTGTTCAAAGTGAATGGCTTGGGACAGCTGTTGATTGGTGCGATTGAAGCCAATGACCTTCCCATGGTGCAAACGCTCACGTTCATTTTTGCGCTTTTGATCGTCGTCTTTAACCTAATTGCTGACGTGCTTTACGGCATCATCGACCCGAGGATCCGCTATGACTGATGTTCTCTCCACTCCCCCCCGCAGTCAGTGGCGCGATATCTGGGATCAATTCAAATCGCACCGAGGCGCCTTGATTGGTGGTGTCGTGTTTATGTCGATTGTCGTCGTCGTGTTCCTTGGACCACTGATTTGGACGATCGATCCAACACATGTTGAAATTCGGGCACGTAATAAATCGCCCTCGTTTTCGTATCCATTTGGAACCGATCAATTGGGACGAGACATGTTGGCGCGGATGATGGCAGGTGGACGTGTGTCGATTTCTGTTGGCCTAACGGCTATGGCATTGGCAATCACACTCGGGTCTTCTGTCGGGCTTTTGGCAGGGTATTTTCGAAAACTCGACTGGCCGCTCATGCGTTTGACAGAAATATTCCAGTCTCTCCCCCTGCTGCCACTTTTGCTCGTCATGGTCACTCTGTTTCGCGAACCTCTGGCAGGTGCGTTCGGCCCTGAAAAGGGAACGTTTATTTTGATCGTCGGAGCGATTGGAGTAACAAGTTGGATGGCCACGGCCCGGATTGTGCGTGGATCGGTTTTGGCACTGAAAGAACGCGAGTTTGTCCTTGCCGCGCGCTCGATTGGCACCACTGACTTTAAGATGATACTGCGCCATATCCTGCCGAACGTCATCTCGCCGATTATGGTTTCTGCCACTTTGGGTATTGCGGCGGCAATTATCACAGAGTCGGCTCTGTCCTTTCTCGGATTGGGTTTCCCACCAGACTTCCCAACTTGGGGGCGGCTACTTTACGACGCGGTTGATTACATGCAGCAATATCCCAGCCGCGTGATCTGGCCAGGGGTTGCCATTTCACTTACGGTTTTGTCTGTGAACTACCTTGGAGACGGGTTGCGCGACGCCCTCGACCCTCGCATTCGGGGCCGCTGAAAATAGGAACAAAAGAATGGCCCAAGCGTCTTGCGAGGGCCATTTTTTTTCGCTCATTGCGATGCAGCAGATAACGTTCTGCCCCCATTGCGAGATGAGAAAAAAATCCGCCCCTTGCTTCAAAATTTCTAATTATGCGCCTTGAACGGGGTGTCTTCGTCTGCAAATGAGAATAAAATTCTGATTTGGAGTGCGTTCAATGTTTGAATCTCTTGGATTTGAGAATCTCACCCCCGGTCAAGCCGCCATTTGGTTTGGTCTCATGATTGGCGCTATGTTCGGAGCACTCGCTCAAGTAACCCGCTTTTGCTTTCGAAGCGCAATTTTGGGGGGGTGGCGAAATGAAGCTGCTGGTGTCTGGATCATGGCGCTGATTACCGCAACCATTGGAACGCAGGCTGCGGTTCGTCTTGAAATCATCT
>DOOI01000219.1:0-2927 GCA_003512825.1 Paracoccaceae bacterium
TTGGTTAAGGCAAACGCTTTCGCAGTGGGGTGGATTTGGGAGGCGGTCTGCGGTGGATGGGGGGAAGGTGCGGCAAAACTGTGGGGCCGCAAGCGCTTGAATAGGCCAACGAATATGCGCCACGTCTTCGGCGTGCAGGGGCCGATATCGGGGGGGATGTGGGGCGTCTGCGTCAAGCGCCGGGATGGGGACGCAGGCGAATGATTGGGAAACAGGGCTGATTCCCGGAGGTGAGGCCGGGAAAACCCCTAAGGCCCGAGGAGGGCGCTATCGCTTTTTTCGGGGGTGCGGGGGGATTTTGGCAGACGAGAGGGGCTGAACGCGCCCCTCTCGGGTCGTGTCAGATCAGAGCATCGCCATGCCGCCATTGACATGCAGCGTGCTGCCCGTGACGTAGCCTGCTTCCGGGCTGGAGAGATAAAGCACGGCTGCGGCGATTTCTTCGGCTGTGCCCATGCGCGCGGCGGGGATCTTGGTGTTGATTGCCGCTTTTTGCTCGTCGTTGAGTTTTTCGGTCATCGCGGTGGCAATAAAGCCCGGCGCCACGCAATTGGCGGTGATGCCGCGTGAGGCGACTTCATAGGCGATGGATTTGGTCATGCCGACCATGCCTGCTTTTGAAGCGGCATAGTTGACTTGGCCGGGATTGCCTGTTGCGCCGACGATCGAGGAGATGTTCACGATGCGGCCCCAGCGCGCTTTCATCATCGGGCGCATCACGGCACGGCAAAGGCGCATGGTGGAGGTGAGATTGACATCCAGCACCTGTGCCCAATCCTCGTCGGACATCCGCATGAAGAGCTGATCGCGGGTGATGCCTGCGTTGTTGACGAGGATGTCGAGCCCCCCCATCGCTTCAATCGCTTGCTTGGGCAGCGCTTCGACGGCTGCCGCGTCACCGAGATTGCAAGGCAGCACGTGGGCGCGGCTTTGCAATTCGGCGGCAAGGGCTTGCAGCGGTTCCACGCGGGTGCCTGAGAGGCCAACTGTGGCCCCTGCCCCGTGCAGCGCCTTGGCAATCGCCCCACCGATGCCCCCAGAGGCACCCGTGACCAGTGCGTATTTCCCTGTCAAATCAAACATATCAGTCCCTTTCGCAATGCCCGGTCCGAAGCGCAGGCAAATTTCTTGCAAGAAATTTAGCCGGGATCTTGCAAGATCCCGGGGTGCTTTATGCGCCGTTGAGTGCGGTGATGGCCGCGGTGACATCCTCTGGGGTGCCAATCGCGCGGCAGTCCACATCTTTTGCAATGCGGCGGATCATGCCGGAAAGCGCCTTTCCGGCACCGATTTCCCAGATTTCACGGACGCCCTGATCTGCCATCCACAACACGCTCTCGCGCCACCGCACCGAGCCTGTGACTTGTTCGACCAAAAGCGCGCGGATCAGCGTCGGATCAGTGACCGCGACGGCCCGCACATTGGCCACAAGTGGCACTGCGGGTGAATTGATCGTCACATCATCAAGTGCTTGCGCCATGACTTTTGCGGCAGGCTCCATCAAGGCGCAATGAAACGGCGCACTGACAGGCAGCATCACCGCACGCTTGGCTCCGGCTGCTTTCGCAAGGTCCACTGCGCGTTCTACGGCGGCTTTGTGGCCCGAGACCACGACTTGCGCCGGGTCATTATCATTGGCCGCTTGGCAAACATCGCCTTGCGCGGCGGCTTCGGCCACCTGTTGCGCGGTCGCAAAGTCGAGGCCTAAGAGGGCTGCCATCGCTCCGATCCCGACGGGCACAGCCTCTTGCATGGCGCGGCCGCGGATCCGCAGCAGGCGGGCCGCATCGGCGATGCTCAGGGCACCTGCGGCGGCGAGGGCTGAGTATTCGCCCAAGGAATGGCCCGCGACATAGGAGGCCCCCCCCAAGCTTACGCCTTCGGCTTCCAGCGCGCGCAGGGCGGCAAGAGATGTGGCCATCAGGGCGGGCTGTGCATTTTGGGTCAGGGTGAGAGCGTCTTGATCCCCCTCCCAGATCAGAGCGGACAAGTTTTCCCCCAGAGCCTCGTCAACTTCGTCAAACACGGCGCGCGCGGCGGGATAGGCATCGGCCAGGGCTTTGCCCATGCCAATGGTTTGGGCTCCTTGCCCGGGAAAGACGAAGGCTTTGGTCATTCCGGTCTCCTCTTCAACTGACTTTATCGCAGATACCTCTTGAACCTCTCGCCTGCAATCTTCTCTCGCGGGCGGCGCTGAATGAGCCGGAGATGCCATGGCGCGGTATAACAACTCTTGGCAGGTCGCCGTTAACTCAAAGACATCACTAAGGAGAGAAAAACCGATGCTCGATCTTTCAGAAAACAACTTGATTGAGGGTATTGGAAAAATGGCGGTCGATATTGGCACGTTGAGCGTGTCGATCGCCGAAGCAAATGGGCAGATCAGCGATATTGATCGGCGACTGGCGCAAGAGCGACAGGTTATTGAAGCGCTTGGCACGGCGGCGGGAGCTTTGAGCCGGGTAAATGCCGACGTTGTACAGGCGGCGCAGGGTGCCTCGGACGGGGCGCGCCGCAACGCGGGGCAATTGGAGATTGGTCAAGGCTCGGTGGTGCGGGTGTTGAGCGAAGTCCGCGAGCTGTCGTCTGAGGTGAGCGATATGGCGGGGGCGATTGATGGGCTCAAGGAAGCGTTTTCTTTGGTGTCGCGCGTGGCCTCTGAAATTTCCATCATTGCGCGGATGACCAATCTTTTGGCTCTGAACGCCCAGATTGAGGCGGCGCGCGCGGATGCGGCGGGGCGCGGTTTCATGGTGGTGGCGCATGAGGTGAAAGAGCTCTCGGCCAAGACATCGCTTGCGACTGAGCAGATCAACACGACGCTGGAAGAATTGGGCGGGCGCACGGGACTTATTGTGGCAGCCAATGGGCGCACATTGGAGCGCGCGGGTGCGGTTGGGCGTGAGGCGGAAAGCCTTGGAGCGTTA
>DOOI01000219.1:3180-7859 GCA_003512825.1 Paracoccaceae bacterium
GGCGGAAAGCCTTGGAGCGTTGATCGATCAGATTGCAACCGACGGGCAGACAATCGTGGCGGAGCAGGTTCGGATCATCGCCGCCACGCAAGATGCCAATGGCGCAATCGAGCAGCTTGAAGAGATTATCGAGAACCTTGGGGAATTGTCGCGCGCGACCGAGGTGAATGTGCGGACGTCGAGCAAGCATATGGACAAGATGGTTGACGCCTCTGAGCGATTGACGGCGCAAACCGCGCGTTTTGGCGTGGCCACTGTGGACACACCGTTTATCGAAGAGGCGCAAAGAATCGCAAAAGAGATTTCGGCGCGTTTCGAACAGGCGCTGGAATCGGGAGCGATTTCGACAAAGGACCTTTTTGACCGGACCTACACGGCTATTCCGGCCACGAACCCCGAGCAGTTGATGGCGCAGTTTACCAGTTTGACCGACAAGTTACTGCCTGACCTTTTGGAAGGTGCGCTATTGTTGTCGGACCGCGTGGTTTTTTGCGCTGCGGTGGATGATAACGGCTATCTGCCGACACATAACCGAAAATTTTCCCAGCCGTAGCGCCTTCGGGATCCGGAATGGAATGCTGCCAACAGTCGCAATCGCCGGATATTTTCCGATCGCGTCGGGCTGACTGCGGGCAAAAGCAAACGGCCGTTTGTGATGCAGGCCTATCGCCGCGAGATGGGCAATGGCCAATATGTGATGATGAAAGATGTCTCGGCGCCGATTATCGTTATGGGGCGGCATTGGGGAGGGTTGCGATTGGCCTATCGCGCCTGAGCCGCCAGACAGCCTATGGGGGTGGGTAATCAGGCGTGGCCGATGAGGCCATTTTGCAGCGCCTGTTGCAAAGACCGTTCGATATCAACGGAGTGGCAGGGGCGATTTAGCACGATGCGCCCGGATTTGTCGCGGGCGAGCAAGATGCCGTCTTCGAGCCGGACTTCGGCGATATCGGCAAATTTGTAGCGGGACTGAAGGCGGGCAATCCCGTCAACGCCGCGCAGCACATGGCGAATTTCGCGGGCCGAGCAATCGATGTGGAATTCGTCTGCGGCCTTGTCAGCGGCGCTGACCCAGAAGACCGCAGCAAGGCTGAAGAAAAAGACTGATACGGCGAATTTCATCAAGCCCAGACCTTCGTCTGATGCGGTGACGAACCAGATCCCGATGGAGGATATTGCCAAGGAAACGGCCATGACGCGCAAGAACCGACGCGACAAAACGTCGAGCCCGAGGGCAAAGGGCATTCTGGGAGATGCCGCTTTGATCGCATGGCGGGTGGGCACGTGTTTGGCAGTCGAGAGCATGGGAATAGCCTCATCATAAACCGATGTCTTGGGCCCAAGGATGCAGGAGAAAAGCGGCAAATATGCGGCCAGTTCGGGGAATTGGTTGGCAAGATCGGCGGCATTTGAACTGCATGGGTAGGAAGCTGTAAAATAAAGGGGATTAATTGCCAGCCAGCCCTCTTACAGCTTGCATCCTAAAGCCACGCGTCGTAAGAGCGCGCGTCCTTTCGCAGTTTTTTTGAACAGCGCAGTCTCTCGTGGTGGGTCGCGGAAGGACTAGACCCTCCTATGAAATGCGCTTGAAAACAGGAGTGCACATGCCGCTTTACGAGCATGTTTTCATTTCCCGTCAGGACCTGTCGTCTGCACAGGCTGAAGGGCTCGTCGAACATTTCTCCACCGTGCTGGCCGACAATGGCGGCAAGGTGATCGCGTCCGAATATTGGGGCGTGAAGACGATGGCTTACAAGATCTACAAGAACCGCAAGGGCCACTACGCGCTGCTTCGCACCGACGCACCTGCGCCGGCCGTGATGGAGATGGAGCGCCTGATGCGTCTGCATGATGACGTGATGCGCGTGCTCACCATCAAAGTAGACGCCCATGAGGATGGCCCCTCGGTTCAGATGCAGAAGCGTGATGAGCGCGGCGACCGCGGTGAGCGCGGTGACCGTCCTGAGCGTGGCGAGCGCCCTGACCGTGGAGATCGCGGTGACCGCGGCGACCGTGGTGAGCGTAGCTTCGATCGTGGCGACCGCCACGAGCGCCGTTGATCTTCGTCTGAGGAAAGGACCATAACCATGGCTACCAAACCGTTTTTCCGTCGCCGTAAGGTTTGCCCGTTCTCGGGCGATAACGCACCTGCGATCGACTATAAGGACACACGTTTGCTGCAGCGCTATATCTCTGAGCGCGGCAAGATCGTTCCGTCCCGTATCACCGCCGTTTCGGCAAAGAAGCAGCGCGAACTCGCGCGGGCCATCAAGCGCGCCCGTTTCCTCGCCCTGCTCCCCTACGCTGTGAAATAAGGAGAGAGACCCATGCAAGTCATCCTTCTGGAACGCGTGGCCAAACTGGGCCAAATGGGCGATGTCGTGAACGTGAAGTCGGGCTATGCGCGCAACTTCCTGCTGCCGCAGGGCAAGGCGCTCACCGCATCGACCAAGAACGTGCAAGACTTCGAAACGCGTAAAGCGCAACTCGAAGCTCAAAACCTCGAAACCCGCAAAGAAGCAGAAGCTGCTGGCGAAAAGCTGGCTGGCCAAACCTTCATCGTCATCCGCTCTGCATCGGATGGTGGCGCGCTTTATGGCTCGGTTGCACCGCGCGATATCGCTGATGCTGCTGCGGCTGATGGTGTGACCTTCGACCGTAAGCAGGTCGAATTGGTTGCTCCGATCAAGGAACTTGGCGTTCATGACGTCATCGTGCGCTTGCACCCCGAAGTCGACGTCACGATCTACGTGAACGTTGCACGTTCGGCAGAAGAAGCCGCACTGCAAGCCTCGGGCAAGTCGATTGCCCAACTCGCTGCCGAAGCAGATGCTGCGGCCGAGTTCGAGATTGCGGAACTCTTTGACGATATCGGCTCTGCCGCTTCCGACGACGAGTAATCCAGTCTTGCTTCCCTTGCGTCCCTCGCAAGGGGGGCGAATGAGCCGCGCGGGCCCACCCCGCGCGGCTTTTTTGTGCCCAAAGCAAAGCAAGCGCCGCATGACTGAGGCCAAAAGGCTGCCGCATGAGCGGCCTGCCCTGCGGCGCACGCGCTGCGAGAGTCCCTTGAGGAGAGGCTTTGACGCGCGGATACTTGTGCCACAAAAGAAAAGGGCCACCCAACCGGGCGGCCCTTTCTTATATAACGCCAATGGTGGCGATTATTCTTCGTCGAGAGCCTCGATGGCCTTTTGCAGGTCGTCCTTGGAGACTTCCTTTTCGGTCACTTTTGCTTGCTCGAGGATGTGGTCGACGACTTTCTCTTCAAAAATCGGCGCGCGCAGTTGCTGCTGCATCTGCTGGTTTTGCTGAACGAATTCGAAGAACTGACGTTCCTGACCCGGATATTGACGTGCCTGGTTCAGCACGGCTTGGGTGAATTCGGAATCCGACACTTCGACGTTGGCCTTGCGGCCAACTTCGGCAAGAAGCAGGCCCAGACGCACGCGGCGTTCCGCAAGCGCCTTGTGCTCGTCGGTGGCCTCGACTGCGCCGTGGTTGTGGTCGTGCACTTCGGGGTTTTCTTCGTGCCACAGCTGATGCGCGATCTGGCCTGCTTCGGCATCGACGAGCGAGGGTGGCAGGTCGAATTTGACCAATGTGTCGAGTTGATCGAGCAGCGCGCGCTTCAACACGGCGCGTGCAGCGCCTTTGTATTCCGACTCAAGACGCTCGGAAATTTGACCTTTGAGACCTGCGAGGTCTTCGGCACCAAATTTCTTGGCCATTTCGTCGTCGATCTCGGCGGCTTTCGGCTCTTTCACGGCTTTGATCGTGCAATCAAATGTCGCTTCTTTGCCTGCGAGGTTTTCGGCGCCGTAGGACTCGGGGAAGGTGACGGTGATGGTCTTCTCTTCGCCCGCTTTCACGCCAACCAGCTGCTCTTCGAAGCCGGGGATGAAGGAGCCGGAGCCGAGCACCAAGGGATAATCTTCTGCTGCGCCACCGTCGAAAGCTTCGCCGCCGACTTTACCGAGGAAGTCGAACACAACCTGATCGCCGTCTTTGGCTTTGGAGCCTTTTTTGCGGTCGTCGAAGTTTTGTGCCGTTTCGGCGAGGGATTTCAGCGCTTCGTCAATGGCCGCGTCATCGGCTTTGACAACCAACCGCTCGAGGGCAACGCCGGAGACGTCAAGCTCGGGGATCTCTGGGAGGGCTTCATAGGCCACGTCGATGACCACATCATCGCCCTGCTTCCAGTTTTCGCCATCTTTCATGGTGATCTGGGGCTGGAGTGCCGGGCGCTCGCCGGTTTTCTCGAAATGCGCGTTCATGGCGCCGTCGATGGCTTCTTGCATCGCTTCGCCAAGCAGGCGCTGGCCAAACTGCTTTTTGAGCAGCGACATCGGCACTTTGCCCTTGCGGAAGCCCTTCATCTCGACTTCGGGACGCGCCTCGAGGAGTTTGGCGTCAACCTGTGCTTCGAGTGCAGCGTTGCTGACGGTGATTTCGTAGCCGCGCTTGAGGCCTTCTTTCAGGGTCTCGGTGACCTGCATCTGTGTCGTCCTTGTCTGAGGTGCGCGCGAGATGCGCGCTTATTTCACGGAATCCGCCCATGGGAATCCGCGACGTTCTAGAGAGGGAAGCCCCCCTCTGCAAGGGGGAAGGGAGGGATGGTGCGGGTGAAGGGACTTGAACCCCCACGCCTTGCGGCGCCAGAACCTAAATCTGGTGCGTCT
>DOOI01000219.1:8138-16890 GCA_003512825.1 Paracoccaceae bacterium
CCAGAACCTAAATCTGGTGCGTCTACCATTTCGCCACACCCGCATGCGCCTGAGCCAGCCCAGACAAAAGCCCGACGCGATCTCACGCGGTATCGAGCTTTTCGAGGGGATAGCGGAGGTGTTTGCCTACTGCAAGGGTTAGGACGCAGGTGCACGCATTGCGAGCAAGTGTGGCGGCAAATGCGGCACTGGCGTGTGGCGGCGTTTTTGACTTTGCCCGGCGCGCCAAAACTTGGCGTGAAAACTTATCCATTCGGATGGTTCGGCAATTCATATGGATAAGCCTGTATTCCTTGTCGTTTTTCACCATCCGAAAGCGCGACCAAACGACTCAGGGGGCTGTGAAAGGGTGTTTTTGACGCAAAATCACCCTGCACATGCCCAAAAAGGGCGCGACATTAACCCAATCTTGCCATAATCTGCTGTAAAAAAAGAGGCAGATCAAAACAGGACTACGCCCATGGAACCGAAAACGGTCGGGCTCAAAGGCTTTAATGCCGCGAGCGACACAAAAAATATCTCTGGACTGGTGGCAGGCTCTGTCATCATGACGCTGGAAGGCGAAATGCCAGTTCAGTTTCTTTCCCCCGGTGATCGCGTCGTGACGCGGGATACTGGCATGGCGACGATCAAAGCGGTGCGCCCACGCAAATTGGTCTGCGATGCGGTCGCGATCATGGCAGGGTCATTGGGCCATACACGCCCTGACCGCGATGTCGTGGTGCCTGCGGGTCAGAAGATCTTGATCCGTGACTGGCGCGCCGAAGCGCTGTTTGGTCAGAAGCAAGCGATGATTCCCGCCGCTCAGCTGGTTGATGGAGAGTTCCTGACGCTGCATGAGGGTGTGGAGTTGACCATCTACGAGATCGAGTTCGACCGGGCGCATGTGATCTATGCCGATGGTCTGGAAGTCGCGAGCTATATCGCTGATAGCGCATTCGCTGACGCCGCCTGATCCGCGCGCGACAGCACGAGAATTCAAACCCCCGGTGGCCATGAGCTGCCGGGGGTTTTCTTTTGGATCTTGGACAAGAGCGCTGGAAACTCGGCGCAGGGTCTGATGCGCGTGGCTGGCAGATGCCTGTTGCAAGGCGATTTGGGCCGCGGTGGCGGATTTCTGACGCGCGCCCCCCCCTGCTGGTGATGCAGAAGGCAAAAGCGGTCTGGCTCAAACGCCAAGTTGGGCGAGGATTTTGGGCAAGTGATCTGGAATATCTTCGGCGATGAGGCCCGGCCCAAAGTCGCGGGCGGTTTCCGCGTGGAGCCATGCAGCGGCTTGGGCGGCCTCGAAAGGAAGCATGCCGCGTGCCATAAGACCTGCAGCAAAGCCAGCGAGCACGTCGCCTGCGCCAGCTGTGGCCAACCAAGGGGCAGCGCGCGCATAGGCGCTGGCGTGCAGGGCGGCGCGGCCATCGGCTGTGGCGATGACTGTATCGGAGCCTTTGAAGAGCACGGTGGATTGGGCACGGCGGGCGGCGGCGCGCGTGATATCGATTTTGGACGTGTCGGGTTGGGTCAACGCCGAGGCCAGATCGGGAAAGAGCCGGGAAAACTCGCCGTGATGCGGCGTGAGCAGGCAGTTGGGGTGCAATTGGGCAAAAAGGGCGGGATCAGTCAGCAAGGTCAGCGCGTCGGCATCGATCACAAGGGGGCGACGGCTGGCGAGGGCCGCAGCGAGCAGATCGGATTCGCGCGCTCCCAGTCCAAAGCCGGGGCCAATACAGAGCGCCGTGAAGCGGGGATCGGCGAGGGTTTGGGTCAGGGCCTCGGCATTGGCGATGCGGGTCAGCATGATGGCGGTGATTTGGGAGGCGGCTTCTTGTTGGGCCGACGGCGGGACGCCGAGGGTGACAAGGCCTGCGCCAATGCGAAGGGCACCGCGCGCGGCAAGGCGGGCTGCTCCGGTGCGCCCTGCCCCGCCAGACAGGACGAGGGCATGACCATAGGTGAATTTATGGCCGTCGCCTAACTTTGCGAGGCCAGAGAAAGGCGGTGACACGTGGGTCAGGGCCGACCCTGTCGCGGGAAGGCCAATATCCATGACACGCAGTTTGCCGCAGAGGCTTGGGCCAGCGGCAAGATAATGACCCGGTTTGGCGCAATGGAAGGTGACGGTCAGGTGAGCCGGGAGGGGGATGCCGGGCGGGGTCGCGTTGATGAGGCGCCCTGTGTCGGCGTTCAGGCCAGAGGGAATATCGAGGGCAAGGCGACGCGTTTTCGGGGCATTATGGGCACCGAGCGCGGCGGCGGCTGTATCATCAAGCGCGCGATTGAGGCCGATGCCGAAGAGGGCGTCAATCACGAGATCGGGGGTCGGGGCAACAGACGCGCCAAGGCGATCAATCGGGCCGAGCGCTTGCCACAGCCGCGCGTTATGGGCCGCCTCTGTGGGCAGGCTGGAGATATCTGGCGCATGGAGATGCACCGTCACGGGCCAGCCACGTTGGTGCAAAAGACGCGCCACAACGAATCCGTCACCCCCATTATTGCCGGGACCGCAGAGCACAAGGGTGTGTGGGGGCGTTCGGGTAAACTCTGGCCATTCGGCAAGCAAGGCCATGACAACGGCCTCCCCTGCCCGCTCCATCAAGACACGCGCAGGAATTGCACCCGACTCGATAGCGTCGGTTTCTGCGTCTCGCATGGCCTGCGCGGTCAGAATTTCGGGCATTTAAGTATCCTCTACCGGGGGCGCGTGGCAAAAAATGTTTTCAAATCGCCCAATCTTGGTGCGTCTTGCACAAAAAATAGGCAGAGACTAGAAAACCGAGCCGGGAAGCCCGCTCTGCCGACCCTAGCCAATTGAGGCTATGATCGGGAAGTGGTCTGAACGGGGCCGACCAAGGAACGAGGAGCCTGTCCATGAAGAAGATTGAGGCCATCATCAAGCCCTTCAAGCTCGACGAGGTGAAAGAGGCGCTTCAGGACGCAGGTGTGCAAGGCCTGAGCGTGATCGAGGTAAAGGGATTTGGCCGCCAGAAGGGCCATACCGAGCTATATCGCGGCGCAGAATATGTTGTGGATTTCCTGCCCAAGGTGAAAATCGAGCTGGTGATTGATGACGATCAGGTAGAAGCCGCGATCGAAGCCATCATCGAGGCAGCCCGCACAGAGAAAATCGGCGACGGCAAGATTTTTGTCAGCCCCGTCGAGCAAGCCATTCGCATTCGCACCGGGGAATCCGGTTCGGAAGCGATCTAAGATCCCCATTCCAGCCTGAGAGGACCAAGAGAATGAAGGCAAAAGACGTCGTCAAGCTGATCAAGGACGAGGATGTCGAATATGTCGATATCCGTTTCACCGATCCGCGCGGCAAGCTGCAGCACGTAACTGTTGTGGCGGATCTCGTGGATGAAGACTTCATCGAAGAAGGCTTCATGTTCGACGGTTCGTCCATCGCGGGCTGGAAGTCGATCGAAGCGTCGGACATGAAACTGATGCCCGATCCGTCATCGGCTTACCTTGACCCCTTCTATGCAGAGAAGACCATCGCAATTCATTGCGACGTGGTCGAGCCGGACACGGGCGAAGCCTATGACCGTTGCCCACGCCAGATCGCAAAGAAGGCAGAAGCCTATCTCAAAGCATCGGGAATCGGTGATGTGGCCTATTTTGGCCCCGAAGCAGAATTCTTCCTGTTTGATGATGTGCGCTATTCGGTTGCCCCGAACAAAGTGTCGTATTCCATCGATGCCGAGCACGCCGCTTGGAACACCGATGCGGATATCGAGCACGGCAACGTCGGTCACCGTCCCGCGCACAAGGGCGGCTACTTCCCGGTGAACCCGATGGACGAAGCGCAGGACATCCGTTCTGAAATGCTGTCGACCATGAAGGCCATCGGCATGAAGGTGGACAAGCACCACCACGAAGTGGCGACCTGCCAGCACGAACTGGGCATGATTTTCGGTGGGCTCTGTGAGCAGGCCGACAACATCCAGAAGTACAAGTATGTGATCCACAACGTGGCACATGCCTATGGCAAGACCGTAACGTTCATGCCCAAGCCAATGGCAGGCGACAACGGGTCGGGCATGCATGTGAACATGTCGATCTGGAAAGACGGCAAGCCGCTTTTTGCTGGCGATAAATACGCGGATCTGAGCCAAGAAGCGCTGTATTTCATCGGCGGTATCTTGAAGCACGCGAAAGCCTTGAACGCGCTGACCAACCCCTCGACCAACTCCTACAAGCGTTTGGTTCCGGGTTATGAAGCGCCCGTTCTGCGGGCCTTCTCGGCACGCAACCGCTCTGGCTGCGTTCGTATTCCATGGACAGAAAGCCCCAAGGCAAAGCGTGTGGAAGCACGTTTCCCCGATCCCGCAGCGAACCCCTATCTGTGCTTCGCAGCGCTCTTGATGGCTGGCCTTGACGGCATCAAGAACAAGATCGATCCGGGCGAAGCCATGGACAAGAACCTCTATGACCTGCCCGCAGAAGAACTGGCCGGAATCCCGACCGTTTGTGGTTCGCTGCGCGAAGCGCTCGACGAGCTGCAAAAGGACATGGACTTCCTGCTCGCAGGCGACGTGTTCACCAAGGATCAGCTGATGTCCTACATCGATCTGAAGGCCGAAGAGAACCAAGCCTACGAAATGTGCCCGCACCCGATCGAGTACAAGTTCTACTACTCCTGCTAAGTGTAGGGAAATATTTGGAAAAGGGCGCCTGCTGGGGCGCCCTTTTTGCATTTTGGGCACGTCAACTGCGGGTTTGCCTATGGGCGTGGATGTCTCGGGCTTTGACATCAGCTTTTGTGACGCGCCATACTCCGTTTGGGTAGTTTTCAAACGGAGGGGTCGATGACCCGAATTTCAGGACGGTATTTCATTCTTGCAGGGATTTTGGCGATTTTATCGGGTCCGGCGCAGGCGCTGACCTGTTCCAACACGGGTGCAGGGTATGACGCGTGGAAGAAGGAATTCGCAGCCTATGCCAAAACGCAGGGCATTGGCGCACGTGGATTGGAGGCGCTGGCCGGGACGCGCTACAGTCAAGAGACCATCAACGCGGATCGTGGACAGAAAAGTTTCAAATACAGCCTAGAGAAGTTCATGAAGGTGCGCGGTGCTGATGCGATTGTCGCGATGGGGCGCAAGCGCAAGGCACAGAATGCGGGGTTTTATGCCAATCTAGAGGCTGCCTATGGCGTTCCGGTAGGTGTTTTGGTGGCTATTCACGGAATGGAGACGGGATTTGGGTCGGGTATGGGCAATACGCCTGTGGTATCGGCCATTGTGACGCTGACCTTTGATTGTCGCCGCTCGGAGTTTTTCCGCCCCCATGCGATTGGCGCTTTGGCCTTGGTGGATCAAGGGTCGATCACGCCAGCAACCAAAGGGGCGAAGCATGGTGAGTTGGGGCATACGCAATTCTTGCCGGGCAATGCGCGTCTTTATGGTGTGGATGGCAATGGCGACGGGCGCGTTGATTTTTACAATTTTGCCGATGCGATGACGTCGACGGCGAATTATTTGCGCGCCAAGGGCTGGCGGCCAGGTGCGGGCTATCAACAGGGAGAGCCGAATTACCCTGTCTTGAAGGAATGGAACGCCGCGACTGTCTATCAGCAATCGCTTGCGATTATGGGAGCGCAGATCGATCGTTAATCTGCCTCTCCCAAGCTCACGACATAGGTGTGGATCGAAAAGACCACCGCGCGGGTCTTGGGCAGGCGCACGAGGCTTTGGCGCTCCGAGCGGAAAAACCGCGGATTGGTCGGGCGGGCGCGGCGATCCGATTCACTGCGCGGCTGGTGCAGTTCGGGATCTGCATAGCGTAACCCGTTCCAGCGCCAGAGCGGGCGGTCGGGCTGGATCCCATCAAAGAGGCGTTGGACGCGCGCGCCAATGTTTGCATCATAGCTTGGCACGGGAATGTGGATGCCCAAGAGGGCGCGGCCAAATTTTTCCGCCAGCATCCAAGACGCAGGGAAGCAAAGAACTGCGGCTGTAAGCACGTGTTCGTCGCCCTGTTTTTCAAGGATGCAGAGATCTTCTTGCACGAGATGGCCCAGAGTGTGGAGCGGGTCGTTTGCATCGATGGCGACCGAGATGCCATCGGGGCGGCGGATGGTGTTCGCGCTGCGGATATACCGGGGATCAAGTGTGGCAAGGACCAGATCAAGGAGTTCTTGGGCGGCGGGCAACGCAGCGGGCTGCATCGCCAGAACAGCATGGCGCTGATTGGTCAGCAGGTCAGAGCGGCGCGCCATTTGGCCTGAAAAGGCGTCGTCGATGATGAGCCAGTCGGCCATGCTCATCGGCTGGATGCCCGGCAAGCGCGGCTCGTGGGAGGTGTCATAGGGAATGGAGTGCTGCAAGATCATCGCGCGAGCCTAGCCTTGGCCAATGGCCAAGAAAAGCCCCGGCGCAATTTGACCGTTTTCATGTCGCGTTTCTGCATGCGAAAGGCAGTCGACTACGGGACGCTCTGTCAAAACGGGAGAGTAGCATGAACACGCATTTCAGCGACCGCCGCAAGATTGATCCCACGCGCGATGACCGCCTGGCCGATGGTAGTCCCAATGATATGAACCGGGTCGAGATTGGCCCGACGATTTTGGCCTATGATGAGTGGGCCAAGGCAGGGCTTGTGCTGCCAGATTTGGAGAGAATGCGGGAGTTTCGCTGGAAGCGGTTGGTGGCGGGGGTAAATGCGCGCGGTTGGGGTGGGGTTTTGCTCTTTGATCCGCTCAACATTCGCTATGCGACAGACAGCACCAATATGCAGCTATGGAATTCGCATAATCCGTTTCGCGCGGTGTTGGTCTGTGCCGATGGATATATGGTGATTTGGGATTACAAGCAGGCGATGTTTTTGACGGAATTCAATCCGTTGGTAAAAGAGCAGCGCTCGGGCGCAGATTTGTTTTACTTTGATCGCGGCGACAAGATTGATGTGGCGGCGGATGTTTTTGCCAATGAGGTGCGCGGGCTTATCGCGACGCATGGCGGCGCAAATCAGCGTCTTGGGGTGGATAAGGTCATGCTGCACGGGTTGCGCGCCTTGGAAGCGCAGGGCTTTGAGGTGATGCCCGGCGAAGAGCTGACCGAGAAGGCGCGCTCGATCAAGGGAGCGGACGAGATTTTGGCGATGCGCTGTGCGTCGCATGCCTGTGAGGCGGCGATAGCGGAAATGGAGCGCTTTGCGCGGTCGAAAGTGCCGGAAGGCGGGATCAGCGAGGATGACATCTGGGCGGTGCTGCATGCGGAGAACATTCGCCGGGGCGGTGAGTGGATCGAGACCCGCCTCTTGGCCACTGGGCCGCGCACCAATCCTTGGTTTCAGGAATGTGGCCCGCGCATCATGCAGAACAATGAAATCTTGGCGTTTGATACTGATTTGATCGGTTCCTACGGTATTTGTGTAGATATATCCCGAACATGGTGGGTGGGCGATGCCAAGCCGAGCAATGCAATGATCGCGGCCTTTCGACATGGGCATGAGCACATCATGCAAAATATGGAGATGCTAAAACCCGGCGTGAGCATTCGCGAACTGAGCTTCAACGGTCACAGGCTCGACGATCAATACCAAAAGCTCAAATACGGATGTATGATGCATGGGGTGGGGCTGTGTGATGAATGGCCGTTGGTGGCCTATCCAGACAATTTCGTCGAAGGCGCGTTTGATTATGTACTTGAGCCCGGAATGACGCTTTGCGTGGAAGCGTTGGTCAGCCCTGAGGGGGGCGATTTCTCGGTCAAACTGGAAGATCAGGTGCTGATCACGGATACTGGCTATGAAAATCTGTCGAAATATCCGTTCGATGCTGCATTGATGGGAGCCTAGAGGCCAAGGCGCGCGAGAAGGCCGTGATGGTCGGACCCTAGTTTGGCGCGGCGCTCGATCTGGCCCCCTGCAGGGGCAAGCACGTGGTCGATGGCGATTGGCACAAGGCCTTCGATGTGAAAACTGGCGATTGGCGGTGCTGCGCGTTCGGACCGGGTGGTTTGCATCACAGCGGTGACGGGCCTGCCCCAAGGCACCATGTTGAAATCCCCTCCCAAGAGAACGGGTGTCTTGAGGGCGGCAAGATCTGGCAGCAGAGCAGCAAGCTGGGGCGCTTGGCCGTAGGGCCATGGCCAGTGCAGATGCAGGGAAACGGCAGTAACGCGGCCCTGTGGCAAGGTGAGCGGCTGGAACGTGGCCCCTGAGGAAGCAGGGCAAAAGGCCGGGCCTGCCGCAGGCCAGCGCGCAAAGATCGCGGTGCCGCCAACCGCCGCAAAGGGGCAGAAGGCTTGAGTGGGGTAATCTGCGGCAAGTGCGGTGAGCAGCGCGCGGCGGTGTGGGTCGGTGACCTCTTGCAAGGTGATGATGTCAGGGGCAGTGGCGCGAATATCGGCGATGAGCGCAGATGGATCGGTCAGTCGGAAGGAAAGGTTCTTTTGGTAGAGCACAACGGGGCCCGGAACGCCGATTTTAGAATAGGGAACAAGGGCCGAAACGAGGCCAAGCGCCGCAAGGGAGAGGCCCGGGAGCACCAGCCAAGGGCGGCGCAACGCGGGTAAGAGCAAGAGGGCAAGAGCCGCCGACGCAGGCAAGCGCACCACCGCAAACGCGTCGCCTATCGCCGGGTTCAACCCGCTCCAAGGCCCGAGAAACCCAAGTGCTGTGACAGCAATCAGGCCCAAAACAAGGACAGCCCAGAGCAAGCGGAGCATGATGTGCACCCTATGTGACGTGGAGCAAAACTGCCGCAAGTCGCGAGAAATGCCTACTAAAAAGCGCTCTTAAACGAAAAAGGCCC
>DOOI01000115.1 GCA_003512825.1 Paracoccaceae bacterium
TCGTATTCAGCATCGAGCCGAGCAGCCTCCGAAATGGCCACATCCATCGGCTCGCCCTCAACCGGATAAGGCTCCGCTTTGCGCCACTCCGCAAGGTAGTCATCAGAATCACGCGCACCGATTTTCATCGCCGCCCGGTCAATCGCCTGCTCAAACCGTTCCGGCAAAGGGCGCTTGGCTCCACCGCGGCCTTTGCCTACGATCACTTGCGCCGGAATATCCCGCCAAAATACGATTGTGACATCAGGCATATTCGATTCCCCTCTCTCGACTTGGGACCAATCGGTATCGCGGTTCGTTTGCGACACACGGACGAATTTCGACATTGTGGCCGCATCGGGCGACACTTGCCGAAATACCCACTTCTCCGCTCCAAAACCAGCCAAAGTCAGATGAATAATGCTGAACTTCATTATGACCCACACCGCCCATCCTTGCGTGATGCTCCCCAAAGGTCTACCCTGATTACAACTTGATTTTGGAGGGCGTGACGATGGCGCCCAGGCGTCCCAGAGGTGCGGGCGCTTTCCCTAAAGCGGTCGAGAGTCCCGCACCGAATACGCCTGATCCGGCAGAGCTTTACGCCGCGCTGGACTTGGGCACGAATAGTTGTCGCATGCTGATTGCCCAACCTCAGGGCAACCAGTTTCATGTGATTGATAGCTTTTCCAAATCCGTCCAGCTTGGGCAGGGTCTTGAACAGTCTGGTCGTTTGAGCCGCGCCTCCATGGCCCGCACCGTTCAAGCAATGCGGATCTGCCAGCAAAAGCTTAAACGACACAAGGTCAAGCGCATGCGCCTTGTGGCAACCGAAGCATGTCGCCGCGCCGCCAATGGCGCCGACTTTCTCGCCATGGTCCGACGCGAGACAGGGTTGCAACTCGAAATCATCCAACCCGAAGAAGAGGCCCGGCTCGCCGTCATCTCTTGCGCGCCACTTGTCTCCACACGCACCGAGCAATTGCTGGTCGTCGACATCGGTGGCGGATCGACCGAACTGGTCTGGATTGATCTTTCCGCCGTGCCTGCCCGCGAACGCCCCCGCGCCATCATGCGTCTGCATGCAGGCTTTCACCCTCCTGCAAGTCCCTTTCCTGCAGCCAAGGTCGTGGATTGGATCAGCGTTCCGCTTGGTGTCGCAACACTGCGCGACCACTTCATTGACGTCGAGGACGACGCGGCGCGCTTCGCTCTAATGAGTTGGTATTTCGAAGAAAACCTTGCCGAATTCACCCCATATAAAGATGAACAAGCCCGCGAAGGCTTCCAAATTGTAGGCACCAGCGGCACCGTCACCACAGTTGCCGCCTCTCATCTCGGCCTCAAGCGCTACGACCGAACCAAAGTGGACGGCTTGCGAATGACATCCGATCAAATTGATAAAGTGATCCGTAACTATCTCGAACTCGGCCCCGATGGCCGTATAAACGACCCGCGCATTGGACAAGATCGGCAGGCGCTGATCATGTCGGGTGCCGCGATATTGCAGGCGCTGCTGCGGCTTTGGCCGACTGACAGGCTCTCGGTGGCCGACCGCGGCCTGCGCGAAGGCCTGCTTTACGCCCAGATGTCCGCTGATGGCGTCTTGGAAGATGGACCCTTCTGAAGGCTTGCCTTCTGACGTAAATGAGGCCAGACGAGCCTGTCCACCAATCGGTGCGGCAAAAAAGGACGAAGACGGTGGCAAAGAACATTTCCGGGCGCGGTCAGCGCGATCTGAAAGAAAAGGTGAAGACCGCGCGTGGGCGGAAACTCTCCTCGACCCGTTGGCTCGAACGCCAATTGAACGACCCCTATGTCAAACGGGCCCGGACCGAGGGCTACCGTGGCCGCGCCGCGTTCAAAATCTTGGAACTCGACGATAAATATCGTTTTCTGGTGCCCGGCGCGCGCGTCGTCGATTTGGGCTGCGCTCCCGGCGGATGGTGCCAAGTTGCCGTCAAGCGGGTGAACGCTCTGGGCGAGAAGTCCGGCAAAAAGATTGGCCGCGTTTTGGGGGTCGACCTGCAAGAGGTCGAACCAATCACCGGCGCAGAGATCCATCAGCTCGATTTTCTCGATGAAGAAGCCGATGATTTGGTCAAGGGCTGGCTGGGCGGGCCCGCGGATGTGGTCATGTCTGACATGGCCGCTTCGGCCAGCGGCCACCAACAAACCGATCACCTGCGGATCATCACCCTGTGCGAGGCTGCCGCATATTTTGCCTTCGATGTGCTTGAAGAAGGCGGAACTTTTGTCGCCAAGGTTTTGGCCGGAGGTGCCGAAGGCGAGCTGCAAAAACTGCTCAAGCTGAATTTCGACAAAGTCGCCAACGTCAAGCCACCAGCAAGCCGCTCAGACAGCTCTGAAAAATTCGTCGTGGCCACAGGGTTTCGAGGCCGCAACCTCCCCTCTCAAAGTGACACCTCCGAGGATTAAGTCCGGCGCCCTGCGCCTCGCACCAGCGAAGTCAACGCAGCCTGCCGAAGCGCCTCTGAGTTCATTTTTGAATAGGGTGCTTCTGCGCGCCGCTTGCAAATTTCTTCGGCAAAATCAGTCTGACGCAACAATTCAAACAACCGCGCATGCGGCGTTAGCAACGCGGTCTGTGGACCCGACTCTGTTTCATGTTCCATCCGAAACCTCTACCTTGATGCGCCTTAACATCGGGTAAAAGTATCCAAGGATTACGGCGCGAATAGGCAGCCCGCGCGCCACTGCTGTGACCATTTTACGGCTGTCAATCGAATGCATTTAGGCCATACGCCATGCCGCGCTGAAATAAACCAGCGTATTTTCAATGCTATAAGGAGAATGGTGGGTGATGAGAGACTCGAACTCCCGACATCTTCGGTGTAAACGAAGCGCTCTACCAACTGAGCTAATCACCCGTGAGACGCGGTCTAGCCAAACTCCCGCACCGACGCAAGACTGCCCGAAGCGAAATTCGCGATAAATCGCAATCCCTGTCCTAACAACATGCGGGCATTAAAAAACGCGCCGACAAAGCGACGCGTTATTTTAATGGTGGGCGATAAGAGATTCGAACTCCTGACATCTTCGATGTGAACGAAGCGCTCTACCACTGAGCTAATCGCCCGTGCGGTGGGAAATAGCCTCACTCAGCCGGCTCTGCAAGAGCTTCCGAAACCTCTTCGGCATCATTTTCGCCATCCTCGTCCGTATCCCCGGCCTCTGCCCCTGAACGAAGCTGATCCACAACGCTCGCCCCATCCTCAGCAAAAACGGGGGCTGCCGCTGTCCGAACCTTCAGCATCAGAACCTGACCACCCGCCACGGTCTTTTGCTTGTTTACTTTGATCTTGCCCAAAGGCGGCACATTAAGATCCGTGCCCGAGGCCAGCGTCTCGGCCAGAACCGCAAAAAGCGCTTCTACAACAGGCTTTACTTGGTTTTTTCGCAGCCCGCCTCGCTTTGCTACCCGGTCAATGAACTCACGCTTTTTCATCTCGCGGCCACCAACCGAGGTCTTTATTTCCGTCACCACCGGCTCAACCGCAGGCGCAGCAGCGGCCACAGCATCCGCTGCAGTCGGTGCCATTGCCGCTTTCACCACCTGCGGTGCGGCGACAGGTGCCTTCCCGCTCGCAGTCGATCTGGCACGGGATTCCGGCGCTTTGCTTGAAGTCGTTTTCTTGTTCTTCGAAGTCGTCGATTTGGCCATAATGGAACTCATTGTTTCCTGTGTAGCAACAGCATAACCGGAGATCGTTAACCATTCTACCCACTCTCAACAATAAAAACGGCAAGCGACATCGCCATATGAGCAGGAAACAGAAAAAGCCCGCTCGCTTTCACGAACGGGCTTTTCTTTTCGCTTAGCCGCAGCGCGCTGCGGTCACATCTCTCAATGTGTCGTGGCCGCCGCCGATGTCGCAGTAGCTTTCGCCGCCGCAGCCGCCGCAGCCTCTTCTGCTTCTTCATCCCATTCAATGGGTTCAGGGCTTCGGACAAGCGCGTGCTTCAACACCTCGGACACATGCGTTACTGGAATGATCTCCAAGCCGGCTTTCACATTTTCCGGGATATCCACCAAATCCTTTTCATTTTCTTCAGGGATAAACACGGTTTTCACGCCTGCGCGCAGCGCCGCAAGGAGCTTCTCTTTCAGGCCGCCAATCGCCAAGGCATTGCCACGCAAGGTCACCTCGCCTGTCATTGCCACATCTTTGCGAACCGGAATTTGCGTCAATACCGAAACAATAGATGTCACCATTGCCAGGCCAGCAGACGGGCCATCCTTTGGCGTTGCGCCTTCGGGCACGTGCACGTGAATATCCCATTTGTCGAACTTGGGTGGCTTCACACCAATCTGCGGCGCAATCGAGCGCACATAAGAAGACGCCGCATCAATCGACTCCTTCATCACATCGCCCAGCTTGCCCGTGGTCTTCATGCGGCCCTTGCCGGGCAGGCGCAGCGCTTCGATGGACAGGATTTCCCCGCCAACCGACGTCCAAGCCAAGCCCGTTACGACGCCAACCTGATCTTCTTTTTCCGCCAGACCATAGCGGAACTTCTTCACACCAAGATACTTGTCGACGTTATCCGCATCCACGATCACCTGTTTGGCATTGCCCTTGATGATCTCAGTCACAGCCTTGCGCGAGAGCTTGGCAATCTCCCGCTCCAGATTTCGCACCCCGGCTTCCCGCGTGTAGCGCCGGATCAATTCCATCAGCGCCGCATCAGTGACTTCGAATTCGCCTTTGCGAAGCCCATGCGCCTTGACCTGCTTTTCGACCAAATGCTGCCGCGCGATCTCACGCTTCTCATCTTCGGTGTAGCCCGCAAGTGTGATGATCTCCATCCGGTCAAGCAACGGCCCCGCCATGTTATAGCTATTGGCGGTTGTCAGGAACATGACGTTGGAGAGGTCATATTCGACCTCTAGATAATGATCCACGAAGGTGCTGTTTTGCTCCGGATCAAGGACCTCCAGCAGAGCGGCCGCCGGATCCCCCCTGAAATCATTACCCATCTTGTCAATTTCATCGAGCAAAATAAGCGGATTGGTCGTTTTCGCCTTTTTGAGCGCTTGAATGATCTTCCCGGGCATAGAGCCAATATATGTCCGACGATGGCCACGAATTTCGCTCTCGTCACGCACGCCACCCAGCGAAATGCGGATGAATTCGCGCCCCGTCGCCTTGGCTACAGATTTCCCAAGCGAGGTCTTACCCACACCGGGCGGGCCAACGAGGCACAAAATTGGGCCTTTCAGCTTCACCGAGCGGGTTTGCACAGCCAGATACTCAACGATCCGCTCCTTCACTTTGTCCAAGCCATAGTGATCGGCATCAAGCACGTCTTGCGCCTTGTGCAAGTCCTTCTTGACCCGCGACTTCACCCCCCATGGCAGCGAAAGGATCCAATCAAGGTAGTTCCGCACCACCGTGGCTTCTGCTGACATCGGCGACATCGACTTGAGTTTTTTCAGCTCTGCATCAGCCTTCTCGCGCGCTTCTTTTGACAGCTTTGTGCCCTCAATGCGCTCCTCAAGCTCGGAAATCTCGTTCGAGTCCTCGCCGTCGCCCAATTCTTTCTGAATAGCCTTCATCTGCTCATTCAGATAATACTCGCGCTGCGTTTTCTCCATCTGGGACTTCACGCGCGTCTTGATCTTTTTCTCGACCTGCAAGACCGACATTTCGCCCTGCATCTGGCCATAGACCCGCTCAAGCCGTTCCGCCACTTCCAGCGTCTCCAGCAACTCCTGCTTCTGAGCCACTTCAATGCCCAAATGCCCAGAGACAAGGTCAGCCAGCTTGGACGGCTCCGTGGTCTCGGCCACAGCAACCAAAGCTTCCTCGGGAATGTTTTTGCGGATCTTGGCGTAGCGCTCAAATTCCTCCGCCACGGCACGCACCAACGCTTCAATCGATGGTCCGTCACCCAACGTTTCGTCCAGATGCTCAGCTTTGGCCAAGAAATACGGCTCGGACTGCAAGAACTCGGTGATTGTCACCCGCCCTTGGCCTTCAACCAATACCTTCACCGTGCCATCGGGCAGCTTCAAAAGCTGCAGCACATTCGCCAGAACGCCTGTGCGATAGATCCCGTTTACATCCGGATCATCAACACTTGGGTCCATTTGCGAGGAGAGCAAAATCTGTTTGTCATCTGCCATCACCTCTTCCAGCGCACGCACCGACTTCTCGCGCCCAACAAAAAGCGGCACGATCATATGCGGAAACACGACGATGTCGCGCAGCGGCAGCACGGGATAGGAGGGATTGAGTGGTTCTTTCATGCGCTTTTCCTGTCTGCGGCAAGCCGGCGGGTCCCGTTTATCAGCAACCCCGACCGCTTCCATCCTGAATGACTGTATTTGGGGCAACCTGCCCCGAGTTTCAACCAGATCAAGCTCTCGTCAGTCATCACAATGCAAGTGACGTGCCCCGAGAACAAGAGCTGGCTGAAAAGTTTCGTCTACAATTTTAGTTTGCGGGGTCCCCAATTCGCGCGCAGGGCCTATCGCGTCCACCGCGTTGCCGTTTTCGCAAGTCGTCGCGCAAATCGCCGAGCGGTTTCCAGATCGCCCTCAGATACCAATTGCGCTTTATCGCGCACCGATGTCGCCGCCAGCCCAAGCCATGCACCCGACTGGTTGATACCTTCGTTCTCTTTCATCACTGGCGCACCAATCTGATTTTGGCCCACCCAAATCATCCCATGCTGCGCGGCAAATACCGTCAACTGCATTAATGTCGATAACTTGTCCCCACCCGGAAATGTCGCCACGGTAAAGCCCGCGGCCAGCTTGTCGCACCATCCCTGACGCGCCCAAATATCTCCTGTCTCATCCATGAATGCTTTGAATGCCGCTGCCGCCGAGCCCATGTAGGTGGGGGCCCCCATCACGATTGCATCAGCGGCATCAAGCGCATCCCAGTCCTTCTTGAACATTACTTCGACATCGATCAGGCGCACGTGGCATTCCTGAGCACCCAATTCAGCCGCAATCTCTTCTGCCAATCGCCGTGTGTGGCCGCGCCCCGAGACATAGGCAATCGCAATATCTGGCATCACCGCGCATCCTCAAGGATCATTGCAGCCGCCTTTTCCGCGATCATGATCGTTGGCGCATTGGTGTTTCCTGACGTGATCGTCGGCATGACCGACGCATCCACCACCCGCAACCCCGTCACACCACGCATCCGCAGCCGAGCATCCAGCGGCGCGCCTTCATCTGCCCCCATTCGAACAGTGCAGGTTGGATGGAAAATCGTTGTGCCCACCTCTCCCGCCGCTTGCGCCAATTCCGCATCAGTTACCGCCGTGATCCCCGGCTTCATTTCTGATGCACCATATTTCGCCATGGGCGCCTGTGCCATAATGCTGCGCGCCTGCTTGATCGCCGCAATGGCTGTTTGCCGATCCCCCTCTGTCCCTAGGTAATTCGGTGAAATCCGCGGTGCCGTCAAAGGATCTGCCGAAGAAATCTCGACCACGCCCCGGCTCTCCGGGCGCAAATTGCACACCGATGCCGTTAACGCTGGGAAATCATGCAAAGGTTGACCAAACGCTTCAAGCGACAAGGGCTGGACGTGATATTGCAAGTCCGCTGTCGCCAAATCTGGTCGAGACTTGGCAAATGCGCCCAATTGCGACGGCGACATCGACATCGGTCCAGAGCGAAACAGCGCATATTCAGCGGCAATTTTTGCTTTACCCCAGAAAGAGTTCGACAACGTATTCAAGGTCTTGCCCTGCTCCAGCCTCCAAGCACAGCGCAATTGCAAATGGTCTTGCAAATTCCGCCCCACTTCGGGCTGTTCAAGAATGGTCTCAATGCCGTGGCGTTGCATAAGCGCTCCCGGGCCGATGCCCGAGTGCTGCAAGATCTGCGGCGAGTTGATCGCACCAGCCGACAAGATCACCTCACCAGCCGCGCGCGCTGTCTTCAACACCCCACCTTGGCGATACTCTACCCCGACAGCCCGCCCCCCCTCGATCAACAGCCGCGTGGTCTGCGCCTTGGTCTCAACGCACAACGATTGCCCACTACGCGTCCGCAAGAATGCCTTGGCCGTATTCATCCGCCAACCCCGGCGTTGGTTCACCTTGAAATAGCCAACACCTTCGTTGTCACCGCAGTTGAAATCTGCTGTCGCAGGCAGGCCTGCGGCCAATGCTGCGGCGCGCCAGTCATCCAGCACATCCCAGTGCAACCGCTGGTTTTCCACCCGCCATTCGCCGCCTTCGCCATGAAACTCCGACGCGCCATCCACATAATCTTCCGAGCGACGGAACCATGGAAGCACATCATCCCATCCCCAACCGGCCAATCCCATCTGCCGCCAACCGTCATAATCCGCCGCCTGCCCGCGCATATAAATCATGCCATTGATTGACGAACAGCCGCCCAAAACCTTGCCACGCGGGTAGATCAAAGACCGCCCGTTCAATCCCGGCTCTGGTGCCGTGCGATACATCCAATCCGTGCGCGGGTTTCCAATGCAATACAGATAGCCCACCGGAATATGCACCCAATGGTAATTGTCATTTCCCCCCGCTTCGAGCAGCAGAACACGCTTGTGCGCCGCCGAAAGACGATTGGCCAAAACACAGCCAGCACTTCCTGCACCGATGATGATGTAATCCCAGTCGGCCATATCCCCTCCGCTTTGCCCCCAAACTGGGCGATAGCCGCAGAAAGCGCAATGGCATCAGACAGGCAGCGCCGTCGTCTTGAAAACCGTTCTGAGTGCGAAAGATGACTGCATCTGCGCCACCCCCGGCAATCTCGCCAAATGTTGACGATGAATACGGGCAAAATCTTCCGTGTCCTCGGCGACCACCTTCAGGATGTAATCCGCGCTTCCTGCCATCAAATGGCACTCCAACACATGCGGCACCCGCGCCACCGCCTTCTCAAATACCTCCAAGACCTCATCCGCCTGCCCTTGCAGCGTGATCTCGACAAAGACTGTCGTCGGCATCCCCAAACGCCGCGCGTCCAAGAGCGCCACAAAGTCGCGGATATAGCCCTCTTCCTCAAGCCGCTGCACGCGTCGATGACAGGCCGAAGCCGAGAGGTTCACCTCCTCAGCAAGATCCGCATTGGAAATTCGCCCCCGCCGCTGCAGCACTGAAAGGATCCGACGGTCCGTCGCATCCAATGCATATTTCGCAGAATCCTTCGCCACAATGCCACCTTCTTCGAATTTTCTTCGAATTCATATCCGACAAGCCGCACAAATTTCAACCCGATTGCGCGCAGCTTGCCCCATCCTGCGCGGGAAAATGGAGGAGGAGAGACGCCATGAAAATCGGTTGCCCCAAAGAGATCAAGCCCCAAGAATTCCGAGTAGGCATGACACCCAACGCCGCTCGCGAAGCCGTGGCGCATGGCCATGATGTCGTCATTGAAACCGGCGCCGGATTGGGCGCAGGCTTTGACGATGCAAGTTATATCGCTGCCGGAGCGAAAATTCTCGCGACCGCTGGGGAAATTTTTGCATCGGCGGATATGATCGTCAAAGTGAAAGAGCCTCAATCTGGCGAACGCAAAATGCTGCGTGAGGGACAAGTCCTTTTCACCTACCTTCACCTCGCCCCAGATCCCGAACAAACCCATGACCTCATCGCCAGCAAAGCCACCTGCATCGCCTATGAGACTGTGACGGACCGGATGGGCGGCCTTCCCCTTCTCGCGCCTATGTCCGAAGTGGCTGGCCGTCTCGCGCCACAGGTCGGCGCATGGGCCCTGCAAAAGGCCAATGGCGGGCGCGGTGTGTTGATGGGCGGTGTGCCCGGTGTGGGCCCAGCGCGTGTTGTGGTGATCGGCGGCGGTGTTGTCGGCACCCATGCGGCACGCATCGCCGCAGGCATGGGCGCAGATGTGACCATCCTTGATCGCTCCCTGCCGCGCCTTCGCTACCTTGATGATGTCTACGGCGGTCAATTCAAGACGGGCTATTCCTCCGCAGGCCTTCTCGAAGAGTTGCTGCCCCATGCCGATATGGTTGTCGGTGCCGTGCTGATCCCCGGCGCCGCAGCGCCCAAACTCATCAGCCGCGCTCAACTCAAACTGATGAAACCCGGCTCCGTGCTCGTCGATGTCGCCATCGATCAGGGCGGCTGCTTCGAAACCTCAAAAGCCACCACACACCAGCACCCAATCTATGAAGTGGACGGCATCATTCACTATTGCGTCGCCAATATGCCAGGCGCCGTCGCCCGGACCTCAACGCTGGCCCTTGGCAATGCCACAATGCCCTTCATGCTGGCATTGGCTGACAAAGGCTGGCAGCGCGCCTGCGCCGAAGACGCTCATCTTCTCGCGGGCCTCAACGTCCATGCCGGCAAACTCACCTACGCGGCTGTCGGCGAAGCGCTTGGCCTTCCCGTGACCGACCCCAAATCGCTGCTCTAATCTTGCGGCCCCTTCTCCCGGCGGTTAGCCTGCTGCCGGGAGACACACCATGCGCGCCTTTCTTGCTCTACCCCTGCCCGACCCCATCGTCACTGACCTAGAGCGGCTCCAGCAAAGCATTCCTTGCGGTCGCCTTGTCCCAGCCGAAAACCTGCACCTCACCTTGGTCTTTCTCGACGAGCGCTCCGAAACCGAGCTAGAAGAGATGCACTTTGCCTTGGAAACATTTCGGGCGCCCGCCCTAGAGCTGCGGGTAAACGGTCTCGATATCTTTGGCGCGCAGATTCCAACAAGCCTGCACGCCACAATCGCACCCAATCCATCACTCAACACACTGCACCAACGCCTTCGCGCCGCGCTTCACGGTGCGGGGCTGGTCCTAGAGCGGTCGCGCTTTCGCCCGCACATCACCCTTGCGCGCTTTTCAAACCCGCTCTCCATCGATCAAACAGCCAAGCTTGGCCGTTTCCTCCAAGCCCGCGCCGATCTTGCACTTCCTGCCTTCAAGGCGACTGGCTTCACGCTTTTCGAAAGTCTCCGCACCAAGGATGGCCCCGTCTACGAGGCCCTAGCCGACTACCCGCTCTCTGGTGCCTAGGGAGGCGCAAAGCCTTCCCCCAAAAGAAAAAGAGCGAGCCGAAGCCCGCCCTTTTCCGCCGCTCAAACCCGGCTCACTTCTTCAAAGCATCCCGGATCTCCAAAAGGACATCCAATTCAGAAGGACCAGCAGGCGCCGCAGCTGCCTCCGCTTCTTTTTTGACCGAAGCCTCCTTCACCCGGTTCACCATCTTCACCAGCATGAACACCACGAAGGCGATGATGAGGAAATTGATGATCGCCATGATGAAACTGCCGATGGCAAACACTGGCGCGCCTGCGTCTTTTGCTGCCGCGAGCGAGGCATAATCGCCACCATCCATTGCGTAGAACCAGCCCGAAAAGTCGATGCCGCCAGTGAAAAGTGCGATGATCGGATTGATCAAATCCCCCACTAGCGACGTCACGATCGCAGTAAAGGCGGCACCAATAATGATACCAACGGCCATGTCCATCACATTGCCCGTGGCGATAAAATCTTTGAACTCGTTGATCACGTCTCTTCCCCTTTTTATTGGACCATTTTTTTCAGCCCAAGCATAAGATTAGCACAACTATCCTTTTGGGTCAGGGGAAATATCCACAGGCAGTCCCGCCATTTTTGCGTCACTCCTACGAAAAACGGCCCCAGATCGCTCCGGGGCCGCATCACGTTAACTTTTGACCACCTCAGCCGCGCAAAGCGCCGCCCGTAGCTTTGGAAACCTTTTCCACAATCTTGGCCGCGATCGCCTCAATCTCTGCCTCTTTCAGCGTCGCTTCCGTAGGTTGCAGCCGCACAGTAATGGCAATAGATTTTTTGCCCTCACCCACAGCACCTCCAATGAACTCATCGAAAACTCTTACGTCAGCAATGAGCGCTTTATCAGCACCTTGCGCGGCATTAACCAAGGTCAGCGCCTCTACCTGCGCGTCCACCACAAAGGCAAAATCGCGATCAACTGCTTGCAGGGGGTGCAGCGTCAGCGCCGGGCGCGCGACGGTTTTCACCTTGGGCGCAGGCACCTCTTCAGGCCAAATGGTAAAGGCAACAGCCGCGCCTTTGATATCCATCTCGCGCAATACTTTCGGGTGCAGCTCGCCAAAGGTTGCAAGGATCTTTTTCGGACCAAGACCGATTTGCCCATGCCGCCCCGGAG
>DOOI01000192.1:0-4749 GCA_003512825.1 Paracoccaceae bacterium
TCATTATATGAGGCAAAATTGATCGCAGAGCGGTTCACGACATTGCCGCGCGCATCGGTAATGCGTAGGTGCCCAACCGCATTTGGATTGCGCTGCAGCATCGGCAGATATTCTTTCACCGTGATAGAGCGCGGCACATTCCATGTTGGGTTGATCACCATGAACTCCATCACATCGGAAAATTCAGGTGTCTGCTGGCCTTCCTTATTGGCTCCCACCACTGAGCGCGTCTCAAACGTGACCTGATCATGGTCCACGATTTTCGCTGTAAAGTCGGTGATATTTACCAAAATATGGCGCTCGCCGCGCTCCATGTTGAACCACCGCTCCCGCTCCATCGCCACCACAACCGCGCGCAGTCGCTCGTCGATAGAGCGGTTGAGTTCCTTCATAGTGCCCTCGCCCGCCACACCATCCGGTTCAAGGCCAGAGTGAATCTGGAACAGCTGCACCGCTTTTTGCATTGTGGCATCATAGGATTGCCCGTTTGAGCGGTCCAAATACCCCATCGCCATCAACCGGTTCCGCAGCGCAACCACCGCCGCCCCCTGAGCACCGGGCTTCAAGCTCGCCGCAGGCACAGGCGCGCCCCAGCCCCCCGCCGCCCGCTGACGCTCCAACACCTGTTTGGATTTCAAAAGCCGCGCATATTCGCCTGTCTTGGGTGGCAAAGAGCGAAAGAACCCCGCAGGCGAGGACTTTTCAAACGATGTCAGATAACTCGCGCGGTCACGCAGCGGCACTACGCGCACAATCTGGTTATCCACCTTGCGCGGCGTCAATACGCCCGTCTGCATGCTTTGGGCGAGGTCCAGAAATACACGCGACATCTCGACTTCGACGCGTCCACGCTCTTGCGCGGATGTGGCCGCCGCTAATTTAGCCCGCAATCCCGCCGCATCATAGCGTGCCACTGGCAGGCCATGCAGATCGGCATCCGAAATCGCCGTCAAAAGGGCATTGCGCCGCGCCGCGTTTGCGGTGGTCCAAAGCGCTTGATACCCATTGGCCTGATAAAACGCAGCAATATCACGATCTTTGCTGGCGGCTTCGGCAATCGCTTGCTTGAAGGCCGTGACTTGCGCTGATGCCGTCGTCACCATGCAACTTGCTGCAAATAGCGCCGCAATACCAACGCGCCGCACGCGTCCCGTCAGGATTTTCGAAAACATCGGCCCCCCAAAGCAAAATCAGAAATTACCACCGTTAGTATAGGTTTTGCTAAGTGATGCTAGGGGAAGTCTATTCACAATTTCTCAAGCTGCGAAATTGGGTGTGATGTGATGCATCCCTGCTGCCGTAGGTAGAACCCCGCTCAATCGAAGCCACACATCGGCATTTTTTCGCCACTTCCCCTTGATTTCCAGTCTGTTGGTCAAAACACCTCTTGGTAACTGATTCCGTCTATGACATAAAATCCGAGCATCTGGGGATGTAACGAGCAGAGCACGGAAGAGGCAACGCTCACAGCGAAACGGGACGGGCGAGAAACTATGACCATCACGAACTCGACGGGCCTTACTCGGCGTGGATTGCTTGGTGCGTTCGCGGCAACTGCAATTGTTGCAGCCCCTACATTTGCAAATTCTGCGGGACTTCTCAGAGGTGCTGGCGATATCCGTCGTCTCAAGATGTACTCGCCACGCACAGGTGAAAAGCTCGACATGATCTATTGGGTCGAGGGCAAATATATCAAAGACGCCGTTTCCGAAGTGCATCACTTCATGCGGGATTGGCGTAATAACAAGACCATAGGCATTGATCTTCGCACGATCGATATCATGGCCGCCGCCCATAATCTCATGGATGTCTCCGAGCCCTATATGCTTTTGTCGGGCTATCGCAGCCCAGAAACCAATGCGATGTTGCGCTCCAAATCACGTGGCGTAGCCAAGAATTCGCTCCACATAAAAGGTCAAGCGGCCGACTTGCGCTTGGGCTCACGCTCTGTGGGTCAGATCGCGCGCGCCGCCTTGGCTTGCCACGCAGGCGGCGTTGGTCGCTATAGCGGCTCCAACTTTGTGCACATGGACTGCGGCCCAGTCCGGTCATGGGGCGCATAACCCGCTAGTGCGTCTGCACTGAAACTCCTGTCAATTGAGCGCCCTTTGCGGCGTTCTTTTATTTTGCGCTTTCATTGGCCTTGATGCCTTGCCAAGTCCTGCACCCTGTGATGCCATTCTTGAATGACGTCCAAATTTGCCCATCTCTGGCTTCATCACCGCCCGGCACTCATTCTTTTTGCCGCGGCTTTTTGCGTGGTGTTCGCCATGGGCTTTCGGCTCATTTTTGTTGCAAGCCATTGGCACGCCCCTCAAACACCCCCCGCCACTCCAGAAGGTTGGATGACCCCCGGCTTTGTTGCCCGCGCATGGCATCTCCCGCCCGACGACCTCTCGGCCCTTCTTGGCGCGCAAAGCAGCGCCTTGCGCGGCAAGACATTGGCGGAAATTGCCGAACTCCAAAATCGCCCCCTTGCTCCCTATCTCGCGGAACTCGGCGCAGCTTTGGCGATCCAGTCCCATGATTGACGTTCTGCTGTCTGCACTCGCAGAAAACGGCGCGTGGATGCTGGCCCTTCTCACATTCATGTCATGTCTGGCACTGCCCGTGCCCGCCTCGCTTGCCATGCTCGCGGCAGGGGCTTTTTCGGCCAGTGGGGACATGAACATCATCCAAGTCATGTTTGCCGCCTATGTGGGGGCGGTCTTGGGCGATCAAACTGGCTATGCGCTGGGGCGCGCTTTTGGCTCCTCGCTGCTGCGCGCCGCCCTTACACCTGCCCGGGCGCGGGTCCTCGGCAAAGCCCGCCACTTCATCGCCAAATGGGGCGGAATAGGCGTATTCCTGAGCCGCTGGCTTGCGAGCCCTCTTGGGCCTTACGTTAATTTCCTTACTTTTACAGGCGGGGTTTCATGGCCCCGTTTTAGCTTTTGGGGCGCCATAGGCGAAGCAATCTGGGTGGTTGGGTATGTTGGTCTCGGATGGGCCTTTGCCACTTCGTTTTTGCAAGTCGCAGATCTCGCCTCCACCCTGTCTGGGTTGATTGCAGCCCTTGCTGCCCTCCTGATTGCCGGGCTATGGCTCAAACAAGCTGCAAAGCGACGCTTGCCGCGCCACCTGTGACGCCCCATATCTGCACCATGTTGAAACTCACACCACTTCTCTTGATGGTTCTCTACGGTGTCATCGCTTTCCGGTTCTCGGTTTGGCGAACACTCAAAGAACTCGATGCCCGATCGAACCCATTGCGCGATCCGGTGCTGCAAGACCATATTCAACGATTGGCCCTGCCCCTCGGTGTGTCCGAAATCCCGGTGCATGTTTACGAGATTGATCCCGTCAATGGCCTCGCCGCACCAGATGGGCGCATTTTCCTCACGCGCGGTTTCTTGCGGAAATATCAAAATGGCGACGTCACCGCCGACGAATTGACCTCCGTGATCGCACATGAATTAGGCCATGTTGCCTTGGGTCATTCTCGTCGGCGCATGATCGATTTTTCGGGTCAAAATGCGTTGCGCGTCGCGTTGATGATGGTCTTGGGGCGCATTCTGCCCGGCGTGGGAGCCTTTCTTGCCAATTTTCTGACAGGGCTTTTGGCGGCCCGCCTGTCTCGGAACGCAGAATATGAGGCCGATGAATATGCCTCGGCGCTCCTCGTCAAAGCCGGGATCGGCACCGCGCCGCAAAAAACATTGTTTGAAAAGTTGGAGCGCCTGACGCAAACGGGTCATTCGACCAGCCCTGCTTGGTTGATGAGCCATCCCAAGACAACCGAACGTATCGCCGCCATCACGCGCAACGAAGCAAAATGGGGCCTGTCAAAACCTCAGTCGTGACGGTTCACCCCACACAGCGCCCGTCCAAGCTTGGGCAAGCGCGCCTTCTTCATCAAGGCGCGCATCTCCCAATCCTCGCCTGACAGCTGGCGTGCCACAGCCAAAACATTCTCCGCCGCGCCGCGCACGATGTCGGGCTTTGCATCAAACAGCCCACGCAGCAGCTGATCCGGGTCCAACCTTTGCAAACCTTCCTCAGCCAGCGTCGCTTTTGGGAAATCTGCAGCGTTATACGTCACGATCACATCCGCCGACCCGGAAATAGCGGCGGCCAGAACATGAACATCATCTGGATCAGGCAAAAGCAAACGTTGCTGCACCCCATCCGTCGGAACCACCTCGGACTTTGGCCACTCCGCACGCAGGGCGTCAATCTCGCCACGGGCGAACTCTTCGGCACCCGGCCCAAGTTTGCGCGTCGCCCGCGCCCATTCTTCCAAAATGCGCGGCGACCAATACGGGGTAAATCCCCCCGCCGCCGCCACGCCCAGCAACATCTCGCGTGTTACTGTTGGATAAAGAACACAAGCGTCCAGAAGTGCTTTCACGAAAGCCGCCAGAACAAGGACTTAAGATATCCCGATTCTGCCAGTTGCGGCATGAGCGGATGATCTGGTCCCGCCGTGCCAGTGAACAAGAGCTGCGACCCGCGCCCGGCCCGACCCAGTCCGCGATGGCACGCCCCGCGAAACGCTTCCAGATCCGCCGCATGTGAACACGAACAAAGCCCCAAAAACCCACCCGGCTCCACCAAATCCGCCGCTAACCGCGCAATCCGCTCATAGGCACGCAACCCAGCCTCAAGTGCAGGTTTCGCTGGCGCAAAGGCAGGTGGGTCACAAATGACCATATCGAATTTTGCACCGTCTTCTGCCAACGCCGTCAGCACTTCAAATGCATCGCCCCG
>DOOI01000192.1:5025-21078 GCA_003512825.1 Paracoccaceae bacterium
ATCGCCCCGCCGGGTTGAAAAACGAGCCCCAAAACCAGAGGCCACCGCACCCGCCTCTGCCAGTTTCAACGCCGCCTCGGACCCATCGACGCATAGCGCAGATTGTGCGCCTCCGGCCAATGCCGCCAAGCCAAATCCGCCAACGTGACTGAACACGTCAAGAACCCGGGCATCTTTGGAAAGCCCCGCCGCAAACGCATGGTTTGGCCGTTGATCAAAAAACAATCCGGTTTTCTGCCCTCCCACAAGGTCGGCCATATAGGTTGCGCCATTCATCATGACCTGCACAGGTGCCTCCGGCATCGTGCCCATCAGCACCTCAGAGACATCATCAAGCCCCTCAAGTCCGCGAGCACGTCCCGAGGCATTCTTCAATACCACCGAGACGCCCGTTACCTCTGCTACAGCTTGGCACAACAGCCCAATGAGCCGCTCAGCCCAAGCCGCATTTGGCTGGATCACTGCTATGTCACCGAAACGGTCAATGACGACGCCGGGCAATCCATCGGCTTCGGCATGCACCAACCGATAAAACGGCGTTTCATAGAGCCGCGCACGCAGCGCCAATGCCCGAGCGATTCTGCTCTTGAACCAATCCAGATCAATCACCGCCTCGGGATCACGATCCACCACCCGCCCCATGATGCGCGAGTTGGGGTTGACCGCAACAAGGGCCAAGGGCCTGCGTTCATCGTCCTCCAACACGGCAAATGTGCCGGGTTCCAGCGATTTTGTGCGACGGTCAGTCACAAGCTCATTGTCAAACACCCAAGGCGCGCCCCAGCGAATGGCGCGTGCGTTGGTTTTCGGTTTGAGGCGAATAACGGGATATGAGGGCGCTGTCATGGCGCCCTCATATCCTTAGTCGAATTGCTTGGAAAGATCAGAGCTTCAGCGGACCGCTTTCCAACCCTGCAACATACGTGGCAGTCCCGCCCTGCGTCGTCCCCGGCATCATCAGTTCCGTTGCCAATACGTTGGCAATGTGGCGGGTAACCCATGCTTTTTGGGTCAATCCGCGACGATCAGCTTCCATTGCCGTGTTGCCACCATACGCTTTCAAATCTGCCGACAAAAACCGCGGTCCGGAAATGATGGCACCCGTAATCGGATCCTTCAATGTCAGGGTAAAGGTGATGTTGTGCACCCCACCGACGGTATACCGCGCCCGCTCCGACAAAGCATGGAACCGCACCAGATTGATCTCGGCCACCACAGGCAACGCACCGGTTACCGAGGGTTGCGCCATTTGCAGCGCCGTGTCGAAAATTGCCGCAACTTGCTGACGCCGATCACCGGGCGCATCACCGCGCCATACGATGTCGCCCATGGGATAGATCAGGTTTGCGTCGTTCACGCTTAACGACGAGTCCACATTGATCTTGTAATCCACCAATTGCACACTGGGATTGGCAGGCGAACGTGCGGCGGCCATGCCTTGGGCTTCCATCGGCGCGTTCCGCGTAGGTGTATCAACCTGCATACATGCCGAAAGCGAAACGGCGAGACCTAGGGCTGCAAGAAAGCGAATGGCGATCATATCAAGTTCCTCCGGAGCATTTGCCCCATATCATGTCCATTCGGATATAATCGTTAGAATGAGGCACAAATTCGACAGATCCGCGACCTTCTCGCGGAGATTGCGCGACCATCTTGTGAAACGCCCCGTGATTGCCAGCCCCCAACGGAGGCCTTTAACACATGGCGCAATATGCTCTGTGGGTTGTTAGCGCTAACCACCTCTGGTATCGATTTCCGATATTCTCAAACCAGAGGCGAAGATGCCCGCATCCATTCTCACCGAGGTAACTGACCGTATCATTGAACGGTCGCGCCCTACTCGGCAGGCCTATCTCGCCCGGATGGCCGCCGCGCGCGACAGTGGCAATGGAAAAGCCCATTTTTCGTGCTCCAATCTTGCACATGCCTATGCGGGCGCTGGCGAAGATCAGGCGCGGATGGCAGGTGAAAGCAGGGGCAACATCGGGATTGTCACCGCTTACAATGATATGCTTTCGGCACATCGCCCCTTTGAAAGCTACCCCGAGCTGATCCGGCAAACCGCGCGCTCCATGGGGGGCACCGCGCAAGTCGCGGGCGGCGTCCCCGCAATGTGCGACGGCGTAACCCAAGGCGAAGCCGGGATGGAACTCTCGCTATTTTCCCGCGATGTCATTGCCCTCGCCGCAGGCGTTGCATTGTCTCATAATGTCTATGACGCGGCACTTTTTCTGGGCGTCTGCGACAAAATCGTGCCGGGCCTTGTGATCGCAGCGGCGACATTCGGCCATATTCCAGCACTCTTTGTTCCCGCAGGGCCAATGTCGAGCGGGCAAACCAATGACGAAAAGTCTGCGGTTCGCAAGAAATTCGCCGCAGGCGAAGTTGGCCGCGCCGAGCTCATGGCCTCTGAAATGGCCAGCTACCATGGGATTGGCACCTGCACGTTTTACGGCACAGCCAATTCCAATCAAATGCTGATGGAAATCATGGGCCTGCATATGCCCGGTGCCGCCTTCGTCCCTCCGGATAGTCCTTTACGCGACGCGCTCACGCGCGCTGCGGCCCGCCGTGCACTTGAAATCACGGCAAAAGAGCCGGCCTATACCCCAGTCTGCGATGTTCTTGATGAGAAAGCCTTCGTGAACGGGATTGTCGGGCTGATGGCCACGGGCGGCTCGACCAATTTGGTGCTCCACCTTCCTGCAATGGCGCGCGCCGCTGGGATCGTGCTCGATATCGCCGACTTCTCCGACCTTTCAAAACTCACCCCACTGATCGCGCGGGTTTATCCAAATGGTCTGGCCGATGTGAACCATTTCCATGCCGCAGGGGGCATTGCTTATGTGATCGGTGAATTGCTCAACGCAGGCCTCTTGCATGAGGACGTTCAAACCGTCGTCGGCAAAGGTCTGGCGCGCTACACCGAAGAGCCTGCTTTGGTAGGCGACGCACCCGTTTGGCGCGCTTTGCCCCACAAGTCGCAGAATGACAAAATCCTCAGCACGGTTGCCAAGCCCTTCCAGCCCGAAGGCGGTCTGGCCACGATCGACGGCCCCTTGGGACGCGCCATTATCAAACTCTCCGCCGTCTCCCCCGAGCAACGGCAGATCCAAGCACCAGCGCGGGTCTTTTCCACCCAAGAGGCCGTTAAAGCGGCATTCAAAGCCGGAGAATTCACGTCCGATACGATTGTTGTCGTCCGCTTCCAAGGTCCGCGCGCAAACGGGATGCCAGAATTGCATGGGCTGACGCCAATTCTCTCTGTGTTGCAAGATCGCGGTCTGAAAGTGGCCCTACTTACAGATGGCCGAATGTCCGGAGCCAGCGGCAAAGTCCCCGCCGCAATCCATCTCAGCCCAGAAGCGGCCATGGGCGGCCCTTTGGCGCGCTTGCAAGACGGCGATCTCCTGCGCCTTGATGCCACGGCAGGCACTCTCGAAGTGCTGACCCCCGGCTGGCAGGAGCGCCCCGCGGCTCTCCATGCTGCCCCTCCCGCGGCTGGGGCTGGCCGCGAACTTTTCGATCTCTTCCGCAATGCCGTCGGCCCGGCGACAGAAGGGGCCAACACCGTTCTCACAGGAGCCCTCTATGATCCCCGCTGACATGTCCGCCCATCTGAGCGCGCTTTGTGAGGCCACGCCGGTCATTCCTGTCTTGGTCATCGACGAGGCCAGCACAGCCGCTGAACTGGCTCAAAGCCTCGTCTCGGGGGGCTTGCCACTCTTGGAAGTCACGCTTCGCACTGATGCGGCCTTGGCGGCGATTTCCGCAATGGCAGCAGTGCCGGGCGCACAGGTCGGCGCAGGCACGGTTCTGACCGCCGCCGATGCCAAAGCCGCCAAGCAAGCTGGCGCGACCTTCGCCGTCTCACCCGGTGCCACGCCTTCTTTGATTGCTGCCTGTATCGCGCTGGAATTGCCGCTCTTGCCCGGTGCCGTGACCCCGTCCGAAGCGATGAGCCTCAACGCACTTGGTTTCGATCTCTTGAAGTTCTTTCCCGCCGAGCCCTATGGCGGCATCGCCACCCTGAAGGCCCTTGCAGGCCCCCTGCCACGCATCCGCTTTTGCCCTACAGGCGGGATCACAGAGGCCAGTGCGCCAAACTATCTGGCTCTGCCCACAGTCCCCTGCGTGGGCGGCAGCTGGATCGTGCCGCCTGCCCTTTTGAAGGACCGCGACTGGGCTGGCATCCGCGCGAATGCCCTCCGCGCCGCTGCGCTAAAAGTGTAATTCACGCCTCCGAACGTGGCCGTGACCGCCAACCACCCCGCCGCTTCGGCCCGCTCATGCGTTGCAATCCGTCCTGCATGACTTGGGTCATCGGATGATCTTTGTCATCCGCGCTATGGCGTGCCATCAGCTCCGGCAAAACAGCGACGGCATCGACGTCATCGCTCAGGCTCAACGCCCAATCCAGAAACACCGAGCGGCATTCATCCAAAGTAATCCCATCCATCCGATAAGATTCTGCAATCAGGTTCTTTGGGTCCAACCGATCTCCAAACGTCTTCACGTCGCCTCTCCTTGGCCCATGGGCCCCAAAAGCCTGTCGATAATCTCCGCAGCCCGCTCGGTCACCTCTGCCAGCTTGGCCGCCAAAGCGTCGAGGGTCTCTTCCCCGGTTTCGCTCAACAGCATACGACAGCCCCCCGTTCCAATGGCCTCTGGGTTCAACGGGCGCTCGGTCAGCAACCGCGAAACCGCCTGTATGCGCCAACATAGGTCATAGGCCTCACAAAGCCCGTCCTTATCCGCGGCATCCAGCACTTCGATTGCGACACCCGCGGCCAAGCCTTCCGCAGTCGAGCGCGCCGCCGTCCCCGCAATCAGCGCCGCGCCCTGTGCCATCAACTCGATATCCTGCATCCGGCCCGCCCCGATCTTGGTGTCCCACGGCCCGTCTGGCGCTTTGGCCGCTGAAATCCGGGCCCGCATCTCCGCCACATCCGCCCAGACCTTTGTCCGATCATGACCCTGCCCAAGCACGTCTTGCCGAAAGGCTTCCACTTCCGCCGCCACCTCAACCGACCCGGCAACCGCCCGCGCCCGCGTCAGCGCCAAATGTTCCCATGTCCAGGCGTGTTCGCGCTGGTAATCCATGAATGACACCAAGGACGTTGCCACCGGCCCTTGTGTGCCCGACGGGCGCAACCGCATATCAATCTCATAAAGCCGCCCTTCCGGCATCAAGGCAGACACGGCCGTCACCATCGCTTGCGTCAGCCGCGCGTAATAGGTCCGGGCCGGCAAAGGCCGCCGCCCCTCGCTCATCTCCACGCCTGCGGCATCATAAATCACGATCAAATCCAGATCTGATCCCGCATTAAGCCGCTCTGCCCCCAATGACCCCATTCCCAGCACAACAGCACCACGTCCCGGCATCGCACCGTGTTTGGACGCAAACTGTGCCACAACTACAGGCCAAAGGCCGCGCAAGACCGCTTCTGCCAGAGCCGCATATTCCCGTCCTGAAGTCTCGGCATCTATCAAGCCTCGCAGATGATGCACGCCAATGCGGAAATGCCACTCCTTGGCCCATTTTCGCGCCATATCGAGTTTCTTTTCGTAATCGGGCTCGCGGCCCAAAACTTCCGTCAACTCCGAGACCAACGCCGCGATCTGCGGCCAAGGCGCAAAAAAGCTGCCGCCAATCACCGCATCAAACACCCCCGCATTGCGGGCCAAATGCGCTGAAAGTGCTGGGGAACTGCCGACAATATCAATCAGCAGATCAATCAATTGCGGGTTCGCATCAAAAAGCGAAAACAATTGAACTCCGGCAGGCAAGCCTTTGAGAAACCGGTCAAAAGCCAAGAGTGCTTCCGATGGGCGCGCCGTGTGGCTCAATCGTTCCAGAATGCCGGGCATCAATCGTTTGAAGATCTCCTGCGCCCGTGTCGACCGCAGCGCGGGATAGCCGCGCCATTGATTGGTGATCTCTGTATCAAACCCCACTGTAGCCGCAGATGGCTTGGACGCTGCCCGCGCATCCGGGGCAAAGAAATCCTCCGTCAGCGCATGCACCTCCTCCAAGCGATCGCGCAGACGGCTTTCAAAAACCGCCAGATCACAATCCAAGAATGCGGCAATCCGCGCCATCCCCTCTTCGGAATTCGGCAAGGCATGCGTCTGGGCATCATTTACCATCTGTAACCGATGCTCAATTTCTCGGTGCTCTCGGTAATGCGCGGTCAGCGTTGCAGCCGCCGCCTCCGGCACCCAGCCCTTCTCGGCCAAGCGCGCCAATCCCTCAACGGTGCCCCGCACTCTCAGGTCAGGATCGCGCCCCCCGGCAATCAGTTGTCGGGTCTGAGTGAAAAACTCGATCTCACGAATGCCGCCGCGCCCCAGCTTCATGTTATGCCCCGGCAGCGCCAAGGCCCCACCCAATCCTTTATGCTCACGGATCCTGAGCCGCATGTCATGCGCGTCTTGAATAGCTGCATAATCCAGATGTTTGCGCCAAACAAAGGGTCGCATCATCGCTTGAAACCGATCTCCAGCGGCCAAATCACCCGCCGAGGGTCGCGCTTTGATCCACGCAGCCCGCTCCCATGTCCTCCCAAGGCTCTCATAATAACGCTCTGCCGCCTCCATCGCCAAACACACTGGCGTCACCGAAGGGTCCGGCCTCAAGCGCAAATCGGTGCGAAACACATATCCTTCGCCTGTGGCATCATTCAGCGTTGCCGCCATTTTTCGGGTGGCGCGCACCAAGGACATCCGTGCGTCCATATAGTCCTGTGGCGCGTAACGGGTCTCATCAAACAGACAAATCAGGTCTATGTCTGAGGAATAGTTCAGCTCAAAAGCGCCCATCTTCCCCATGGCAAAAGCCACCATCCCCCCACCGGTCTCCAGATCTGCCTCCGAGGCGCCGGGCAGCTTGCCACGCTTGATTTCCTGCATCAAAGCAGCACGCAGCGCCACACTCACAGTCGCATCGGCAAAGCGGGTCAATCGCCCCGTCACCTCTTCCAGCGCCCAGACCCCGGCAATATCGCAAAGCCCAATCAGCAAAGCCATGCGTCGCTTGGCGCGGCGCAGTTCACTCTCGATCCGCTCCGGCGTCAGAGCGGCTATCCGCTCCATTTCCGCATCAAACGCCGCTTCCGGACACGATAGCGCCTCCGCAATCCAAACCGTTTCTTTTTCCATCAATGCCTTGAGATAGGGGCTACACCCCCCCGTTCCCCGCATGACTGCGCGCACTTCCGCAGAAAGTCCGGCAAACAATGCGTCCGCTTCACGTCCCCGATCAGGGTCAAACGCACGCGGGCTTCGGGTCACACGAGACGCAAAATTTGCCATAATCACTCTCTGGTTTTTCTCTTCCCTCAATGCCATGGATATGACCCAAAGGAAAAGGGAGCCGTGCAATGAGCAAATCGATGAAACGTGTCGAAGATGCCCTGCGCGCGGCCGGGCTCACAGTCGAGATCAAGGCGCTAGGTGAGGCCCGCACCGCGCAGATGGCCGCAGATGTTGCCGGATGCCACCTCGATCAAATTGCCAAATCCATCATTTTTCTAGGTGAAACCTCTGGCCGGGCGCTGCTCTTCCTGACCGCGGGTGGAAACCGTGTCGATGGGCAAAAGGCCAGCGCCGTGGCGGGCGAGCCTCTCGGCAAAGCTGACGCGGCCCTGATCCGCGCGCAAACAGGCTTTGCTATTGGCGGTGTTGCCCCAATCGGGCATCTGTCGCCGATCCGCGCCTTTCTCGACCCAAGGTTGCTCGAATTCTCCACCATTTGGACGGCGGCGGGCACACCACACCATATTTTTGAAATGCCATCCGCTGAACTGCCACGGATTACAGGCGCAGAAACCGCCGATTTTACCGGTTGAACGCTGGAAAACCCCAATAGCGGCACGCCTATGTAAAAAAGATTTACATTACCGCTTGCGCGCGAGCGATCACTCCCCATCTTTCGTAATGTGAAGACGCTTCACATTGAAACCGACCCGGGCAACCAAGGCCAACCGGGCCAGCGAAAGGAGACCACCATGACCCCCGCCTACACAACCGCCCCATTTCGCTCCGAGGCCCCGATGGGCTGGCTGCGCCGCACAGAGGCTTGGCTAGACCGCAAAGGTCGCAAGGCTTGGATTGCCGTGATGGTTTTGGGCTTCGTTTTCTTCTGGCCCGTGGGCCTCGCCCTCGTCGCCTATATCACAATGACCAACCGTTGGAGCCGTGACATGTTCCCTTCTTGCCGTTCCCATTCTCATCGCCACGACCTGCATCGCCAAGCTTGGGCCACAGCACGCCCGACAGGCAACAGCGCCTTCGATGCCTACAAGACCGACACCCTGCGCCGCCTTGAGGATGAGCAAAAATCTTTTGAAGATTTTCTGGAACGCCTCCGTGCCGCAAAGGACAAGTCCGAGTTCGATGCCTTCATGGATGAGCGCGCGACAAAAGCCGCTCAATCTCGTGCAACGTCGCAAGACGAGGCCTGATCCGCCATGAGCGCCCTCTCTTTTGAGGGCGCTCTCCCATCATTTTTATCTCAAGAGCTGCCCATGCCCGCCCTGCCCGATCCAGATCTGCAATCAGAGTTTTACACCGATGTCGCCCCAAAGCGGCTTTTCGCCTTCCTCGTCGATACAGGTCTCATAATGCTCCTTGTGGCGCTCGCTGTGCTGCTTACTGCCTTCACGGGGCTTTTAATTTTACCGTTCTTGATGCTCTGCATCGGCTTTTTGTATCGCTTTGTCAGCCTCTCGCGCCACTCGGCCACGCCGGGTATGCGCTTGATGGCCATCGAATTTCGCACCCTTGATGGTGCCACTTTCACCACTGGCATGGCGTTTTGGCACACTTTGGGCTTTTCCATCAGCCTTGCCATACCCCTGCTGCAAGTGATTTCCATCGGCCTCATGCTCACCTCGCGTCGCGGCCAGGGCCTCACCGACCACCTCCTTGGTAGCGTGGCAATCCATCGACAGGCAGGATCCTAAAGTTGCGCTGTGACAAGTCGTTACCAAGTTGCACAGGGAGGCTTGGCGTCTAGTCCCCGCATTGGTATCATGACGCATCTTTTGAGGCCTTTTGATCTATGCGACATTCCCTGCCGACTCTTCCGCAGTTCTATGTAACTGCGCCGCAGCCCTGCCCCTATTTGCCGGGACGGATGGAGCGGAAGCTGTTTACCGCCCTCACTGGGGAAGGCGCGGAGCGCCTCAATAGCGCCTTGTCAAAGCAAGGCTTTCGTCGCTCACAAAATGTGCTCTATCGCCCGGCGTGCTCGGAATGCACGGCTTGTCTGTCTGCCCGGATCCGCGTGGCCGATTTCACCCCCTCTCGCACTCAGCGCCGCACCTTGAAGCGCAACAGCTTTCTGCGCCGCCGCGCCAGCAGCCCATGGGCCACCGAAGCGCAATTCGCCCTTTTTCGCCGCTACCTCGAAAGCCGCCACGCCGATGGGGGCATGGCAGACATGGATGTGTTCGAATTTGCCGCGATGATCGAGGAAACGCCAATCCGCACCCGCGTGATCGAATATACCGACAGCAAAAGCGGCGAATTGGTTGCGGTCTGTCTTACCGATATTCTCGATGATGGCGTCAGTATGGTCTACAGCTTTTATGACCCTGACTACGAAAGCCATTCACTCGGGACCTATATCATTCTCGACCATCTCGACATCGCCCGGGAGACCAACCTGCCCTTCGTCTATCTCGGGTATTGGGTGCCCGGCAGCCCTAAAATGGGCTACAAGGCGCGGTTTTCGGCGGTGGAATTGTATATGCGCGGTGAATGGGCGCCCATGCAAGCCGACACCAACTACACTTCCGAAACCCATCCGCTGATCGTGGACCCCATTGCCGAACAAGTTGCCAATATTCGCTTGCCGGACTCGGCCCCAGCCCGATAAAGCGCCGCGCGTGATTTCAGAAGATACCGTTTCACGCCCAGCTCACGAAACATTGTTAAAGAAAAAACGCCCCTCACGACAGAAAATTTATTGAATCGCGGTTGACGCTGCCGCGCAGCGAGCCTAATGTCCGCCCTGTCAAGCAAGGGAGACAGGGCAAAATGCCTTTTCTGGTAGTCACAGCGGAGACATCGCGCATGGGACGGTAACGGTTCCAGACCCCAGACCATGCGCCCCCGATCGAAAGACGGGGGCTTTTTATTGGCAAAAACGAATGACGTTTGAAACGGAGCAAGAGCATGACACGTCAGATGACCGGAGCAAGAATGGTGGTGCAAGCCTTGAAGGATCAAGGGGTTGACACGGTATTCGGCTATCCTGGTGGTGCGGTTCTACCGATCTATGACGAGATCTTTCAGCAAAACGAGATCAACCACATTCTGGTGCGGCACGAACAAGGTGCCGTGCATATGGCAGAAGGCTATGCGCGCTCCACGGGCAAACCCGGCGTTGTGCTCGTCACCTCCGGCCCCGGCGCCACCAATGCAGTGACAGGGCTGACGGATGCCTTGATGGACTCGATCCCGCTTGTGGTGCTCACGGGTCAGGTGCCCACCTTCATGATCGGCACAGACGGGTTCCAAGAGGCCGATACCGTCGGCATCACCCGGCCCTGCACCAAACATAACTGGCTCGTCAAAGAAACCGATGCGCTCGCGGCGACGCTGCATGAAGCCTTCCATGTCGCCACCTCTGGTCGCCCCGGCCCGGTGCTCATCGATATTCCCAAAGACGTGCAATTTGCCACCGGCACTTACCAAGCTCCGGTCAAAGGCGGCACCAAACGCTACCAACCGCAGGTCAAGGGCGACCTCGATGCTATCACCGCCCTCGTCGCCGCCCTCGAGACTGCCAAACGACCCGTGTTTTACACCGGCGGTGGGGTGATCAATTCCGGCAAGGCCGCCAGCCAATTGCTGCGGGAACTGGTCGACGCCACGGGCATTCCCGTCACCTCGACCCTGATGGGCCTCGGCGCTTATCCGGCCTCTGGGAAAAACTGGCTCGGCATGCTCGGCATGCATGGCCTTTATGAGGCCAATCTTGCGATGCACGGTTGCGACCTCTTGATCAACATCGGCGCCCGCTTTGATGATCGCATCACGGGTCGCCTTGACGCTTTCTCGCCAAACTCGAAAAAAGCCCATATCGACATCGACCCCTCCTCGATCAACAAGGTGATCCGCGTCGACATTCCTATCGTTGGCGATGTCGGCCATGTGCTTGAAGACATGCTGAAAATCTGGAAAGCGCGCGGCCGCAAGGTCAATAGCGAGGGCCTTTCCAAATGGTGGGCACAGATCGATGAGTGGAAAAAGGTCAACTGCCTGAGCTATAAAAACTCAGACACCACAATCAAACCACAATATGCCCTCCAGCGCCTCGAAGCACTCACCAAGGGCATGGATCGCTATATCACCACCGAAGTGGGTCAGCATCAAATGTGGGCCGCGCAATATCTGGGCTTCGAAGACCCCAACCGCTGGATGACATCCGGCGGCCTCGGAACGATGGGCTATGGCCTTCCTGCCTCCATCGGTGTGCAGGTGGCTCACCCGGATGCTTTGGTGGTCAACGTTGCTGGCGAAGCCTCATGGTTGATGAACATGCAAGAAATGGGCACCGCCGTGCAATTCCGCACCCCGGTCAAACAGTTCATCCTCAACAATGAACGCCTTGGCATGGTGCGTCAGTGGCAGCAACTGCTCCATGGCGAGCGCTACTCGCACTCTTGGTCGGATTCGCTGCCCGATTTCGTGAAACTCGCCGAAGCCTTTGGCTGCAAAGGACTGAAAGTCTCTGACCCGAAAGACCTTGATGACGCGATCATGGAGATGATCAAGTATGATGGCCCGGTGATCTTCGATTGCCTCGTCGAAAAGCACGAAAACTGCTTCCCGATGATTCCGTCAGGCAAGCCACATAATGAAATGCTTCTGGGCGACGCTGATACCCAAGGTGCCATTGGCGCCAAGGGCGCGGTGTTGGTGTAATTCGGAAAAGGACGCGCAAAATGGCCGCTCTCAACATCAAAAAGGGCTCTAACAGCCACTCCGCTTATAATCTGCGCTCGAATTTTTCGGACGCGATCGAAAAGCACACACTCGCCGTCGTCGTCGATAACGAAGCGGGTGTCCTTGCGCGCGTAATCGGCCTCTTTTCGGGGCGGGGCTATAACATAGACAGCCTCACCGTGGCAGAAATCGATCACGCAGGTCACCGCTCGCGGATCACCATCTGCACCACGGGCACGCCACAGACGATCGAGCAAATCAAAGCGCAACTCGGTCGCATCGTGCCCGTACACGAGGTGCATGACCTCACCGTCGAGGGGCCCTCAGTCGAGCGGGAACTGGCGCTGTTAAAAGTGGCAGGCGATGGTGAAAAACGCGTCGAAGCCCTGCGCTTGGCGGATATTTTCCGCGCCTCAGTGGTTGATTCGACTCTGAAAAGCTTCGTTTTCGAGATCACCGGCACCCCGGACAAGATCGATGCCTTCGCCGATCTGATGCGCCCCTTGGGCCTTGTCGAGATTGCGCGCACTGGCGTCGCGGCGCTGTCACGCGGCTCCTGACCGTCTGAAAACAGCTAAATAACGAAACCCCACAACACGCGAATGTTGCGGGGTTTTTTTATGTAATTCATATCGATAGTCGGCAAACTTAAAGTGACTCCACTAAGCAAGCGCCCGCTCAAGACGCCCGGCCATCCGTTGGCTCAACGCCGTCGCAAATGAAACCACCTGACCACCCCGTGGCGGGCGGTCCTTCTGCGCCGATACGGTCGGCTTTGCCTGCGCCAAATCCTCAAGCAATGTCGGAAACTGCCGTTCCGCCACCAGTTTCGGGTTCAAAGCACGCCGCAATCGGCTTTCGGTGAGAATCTCAAACTGGACCAAATCGCCACTATCAAAATCTGCCGAGGCACCATCATGGGCGGTGCCCTTGAAATAGGCCAAATCGCCGTGATCCTCACACCAGATTACAGCCTTGTGCTCGACAGGATCAGACCAGAGAACTACTCCCAGCATGGCTCGTCTCCTCAAATTCTACAGTTTCAGATTATTGAAATTCACAACGAAACCCAGTCCTCAATCTGGGTTTTGCTCCCGTAAATTGTGCCGTTTCCCACGCGTCATTGACGCGGCTTAGCGTCTCGACAGTCACAATTCGGCGTCTCATAACAAAGATGTCAGACAAATATTCACAGCCATTTCCAACGTAGATGGCTGTTCGGGGGGCAGAGCATTGGCAAAATTTCCGACCGGGTCCGAACGCCCGCTCCCGCCGTCACAATTGCGCCGAATGTTCGGAGAGAACCTGCGAACCTTGGTGCGCCGCTACCCCTCTGTTGCGGCCCTGTGCCGTGAGCTGGACATCAACCGCACCCAGTTCAACCGCTATCTCGCAGGCGACAGTTTTCCACGCCCGGACGTGCTGCATCGCATTTGCACCTTCTTTGAAGTCGATGCTCGGATTTTGCTACAACCCGTCGAGTCGCTCTCGGAACCACCCGGAAATATCCTCGCCCATTCCTTTATTGATCCATGCTTTGGTACAACGGCCTCTTTGGTGCCGGAGGCCGCTTTTCCAAACGGCTTTTACCGTTTTTCGCGCCGCAGCTTTACCAACGAGAGCCGCTTTATCCAAGGCTTGGTTTATATTTTCAGGCACGAAAACAACACGTTCGTGCGTGGTTACGAGGCCCGCGCCGCCATGGTCGAACAAGGTATGCCCACCTCCGCAATCCCGCGTGAGTTTCGCGGATTTGCCATGACCCAAGAAGACGGGATCGCGTTGATGATCGCGCGACGCGGGGCAAATACGGGGTCGTTCAACTTCCTCGCCCGCGTTCCGGCCTTTCAAAACAATTTCTGGGAGGGCTACGTCAGCCGGACAACCCGCGAAGGGCTCGATGGTCTGCGCGCCACGCGCATGGTCTATGAGCACCTTCCCCGCGATCGCGCCACCATCATGCACGCCGCCCGCACCGCAGGCTATTGCAAACTCGAAGACCTCCTGCCGTTTCACCGTCGCTTGTTGCGCCCGGATCAACCCTTCCGCTAACGCGCTCCCCTTGCCCCGCCAGCCCTGCTGGGCTAAGACCCGCGCACAGAATTTCCGGGAAGAACCAGATGCGCGCCGAGGCCCTCAACACTGTCACCGAGATCGAGAAATCCATCGTTTTGCTCAAGCAACGCATGGATTGGGAGACGGCAAAGTATCGCCTTGAGGAATTCAACGCGCGCGTTGAAGATCCCACGCTCTGGGACAATCCCGAGAACGCGCAAAAACTGATGCGCGAACGCCAAGCCCTGCTGGATGCCGTTGAAGCCGTCCGCAAGATCGAAACCGATTTGCGGGACAATATCGAGCTGATCGAACTGGGCGAAATGGAAGAAGATGACAGCGTCATCGCTGACGCAGAAGCCGCGCTGAAAGACCTAGGCAAACTCGCCGCCGAGAAAGAACTCGAAGCGCTGCTGAACGGCGAAGCCGATGCAAATGACACGTTTCTCGAAGTAAACGCAGGCGCAGGCGGCACCGAAAGCTGCGATTGGGCGTCGATTTTGGCGCGCATGTACAGCCGTTGGGCCGAACGCAAGGGTTACAAGGTCGAAATCCAATCGGTGAACTACGGCGAAGAAGCCGGCATCAAATCGATCACCTATAAAATCAGTGGCCATAATGCCTATGGCTGGCTGAAATCGGAAAGCGGCGTGCATCGGCTGGTGCGGATATCTCCCTTCGACAGCGCGGCTCGCCGCCACACCTCCTTCACGTCGGTCTGGGTCTATCCGGTCGTCGATGACAACATCGAGATCGACGTTCAGGACAAAGACATCCGCATCGACACCTACCGCTCCTCCGGTGCAGGCGGTCAGCACGTCAACAAGACCGACTCCGCCGTTCGGATCACCCACTTCCCGACAGGCATCGTGGTAACGTCCTCCGAAAAGTCGCAGCACCAAAACCGTGATATCGCGATGAAATCGCTCAAGTCGCGCCTGTATCAACTGGAATTGGACAAACGCAACGCCGCGATCAACGCCGCCCACGAGGCCAAAGGCGACGCGGGTTGGGGCAACCAAATCCGCTCCTACGTGCTCCAACCCTATCAGATGGTCAAAGACCTCCGCACAGGTTTTGAGACATCCGACACCCAAGGCGTGCTCGATGGCGATATCGACGGTTTCATGGGGGCAACGCTTGCCATGGATGTCTCAGGCAAGAGCCGCGCCGACGCAAACGCCGAGGATTGATCCCCCCCTCAAGTTACGCCACTGTCGCGGCGGAACGTAGGGAGTGCGTGATGACCGATATTCTAAATCAGGATGCGCTGGAAATTGCCGCAGGCCTAGAAGCGCGCCACTTCTCTGCGCGTGAGCTGATGCAAGCCACCCTCGATCAGATTGCCGCGACAAATGGGGCGGTCAACGCTGTGGTTTCCATGCCCGACCCCGACACGCTTCTTGCAATGGCCCAGACCGCGGATGAAACGGCGCGTCAAGGATGGCTCCACGGCATCCCTGTCGCCGTTAAGGATCTCGCCAATGTCAAAGGCTTGCCTACGAGCTGGGGGTCGCCTTTGTTCAAGGATTTCATCGCCCCCGAAGATGATCTGGTGATCTCGCGGATGCGGGCCGCAGGCGCGCTCTTTATTGGCAAAACCAATACGCCGGAATTCGGCCTTGGCTCACATACGTTCAACCCGGTGCATGGTGCCACGCGCAATCCCTATGATCTGGGGCGCAGCGCGGGCGGCTCCTCTGGAGGCGCAGCAGCGGCACTAGCCACCCGTCAGCTTTGCATTGCCGATGGCTCCGACATGATGGGCAGCCTTCGCAACCCGGCGGGCTGGTGCAACGTCTATGGCCACCGCCCCACATGGGGTCTCGTGCCCAATGACCCCGTGGGAGATGTCTATCTCCACCCTCTCGCCACGCTTGGCCCTATGGCGCGCTCGCCCCGAGATCTGGCGGCTCTCTTGGAAACCCAATCCGGCCCTGATCCCCGCGTGCCCTTGTCGCGCACCCACCCCGGCCCCCTGATGCCTGCCCCCGGTGACCATCTCAACGGTGCCCGCATCGGCTGGCTCGGCGATTGGGG
>DOOI01000192.1:21353-21680 GCA_003512825.1 Paracoccaceae bacterium
CGATTGGGGCGGGGCTTACCCGATGGAAAACGGTGTGCTCGACACCTGCCGTGCGGCCCTGACACAGATGGAAGCCGCCGGCGCGATCGTGGAAGACGTCGTCGCCCCCTTCCCCGCCGAAGAACTTTGGCAAAGCTGGCTCGGTTTGCGTGCATTTGCCAATTCCGCGCGGCTTGGGGCCTTTTACAATGATCCTGCCAAACGAGCGGGCCTCAAGCCCGACGCGATTTGGGAAATCGAGACAGGCCTTGCGCTCTCTGGTCCTGAAATTCTTCGGCTTTCTGCGATCCGGTCGCGCTGGTCGCAAACTGCGGCACGCCTGTTCAC
>DOOI01000192.1:21977-22103 GCA_003512825.1 Paracoccaceae bacterium
CAATATGACGCGCTCGTCTTGCCCACAGCACAGGTTTGGCCATTCCCCGTCGATTGGGTAAGCCCACAAGAGATTGCAGGCCAAAGCATGGACACATATCACCGCTGGATGGAAGTTGTGGTGCCC
>DOOI01000112.1 GCA_003512825.1 Paracoccaceae bacterium
CCCTAAGGGCGGCTTTTGTCGTTTTGGGAGCGTCCTTTTGGCTGCACGCGATAGAACATGGAACGGCACTCCCCGGTTTTGGCCAGTCATGCTAAGATTTTTGAGTAGCGGATTAGGCTCAAATTGACCCAGCGGTGGACCGGTCACGGCATTGAAAATCAATGCCAATGGCCAAGTCATGCCCCTTGGGTCTTGCGTGGTGGCGATTGCCCGCTCAGGCTATTGCCTTGGGCTATCTGGCCCGTCTCCATTGGAGGAGAAGAACGGGTGCGATAGCGGCTGTGGCGATGGCCATGGTGGTCAGGCCCGGAGCGACGAAGAGCAAGCCCACGAGGCCGACATACCAGCGTTCCCATTTGTGCATGGCCGTGAAGATGAAACCCGAGAAAGCCGCCCCGATGGCCGCGATGCCCAGCATGGCGCCGAGCAGCGTGGTAAAGAACGCGGGCCAGCTAAACCCATCGGCCACGAGTAAGAGCGCAGGGGAATAAACAAAGACGAAAGGCACGAGAGCTTTGGCAATACCAAGGCGGAAGGCGGTGTTGCCTGTCTGGAATGGGTTGGAGCCCGCGATCCCGGCGGCAGCATAGGCGGCCAAGGCGACGGGAGGCGTGATATCGGCCAAGACGCCATAATAAAACACGAAGAAATGCGCCACCAAGGGCTGCACGCCCAATTGTGCCAGTGCGGGCGCTGCCACTGCGACCAAGATGATATAGGTCGCTGTTGTGGGGATGCCTGCGCCCATGATGATGCAGGAAAAGGCGATGAGCACGAGGGAGACGAACAGCGCCCATTGAGTGACGGTAAAATAGGCGAGCGGTCCGAAGGTGCTGAGGAAGGTGCCGATGTCGGTTGCCGTTTGCACCACGACATAGCCCAAGCGAAAGCCAACGCCTGTAAGTGTCACCACGCCCACGACAATGCCCACAGTCGCAGCGGCGGCGCCCACGGCGATTGTGTTGCGTGCGCCACTGGCGAGTGCGCTGACCAAATCTGGCAGGGTGAGGCGGTTGAGCGGGTTGAGAAAGCCAATCACCACGCAGGCGATGATGCCGTAGACGGCGGCGAAATCGGGGGTGCGGCCAGAGAGAATAAAATAGACCAATATGACCAATGGGACGAGCGACATCCAGTTTTGCCGTAGCACCTGAGCGGCCTTGGGGAGTTCGTCGTTTCGCAGGCCGCGCAGGCCAAGGCGTTTGGCCTCCAGATGAACCATGATGAAGATGCCAAAGTAATGCAGAAGCGCGGGAAAGAGTGCGGCGGCGAGAATGTCACGCAGGGGGAGTTCGAGATATTCCACCATGATGAAAGCAGCCGCCCCGAGGATTGGGGGGGTGATCTGGCCACCTGTGGAGGATGTGGCTTCGACTGCGGCGGCAAAGCGACCGGAATACCCCACGCGTTTCATCGCAGGGATCGTGAGCGCGCCTGTGGTGACAGTATTCGCGATTGAAGAGCCGGAGATCGTTCCCATGAAGGCCGAAGAGAAAATGGCAACTTTGGCCGGGCCGCCCGCATAGCGCCCCGCCAGAGCCATGGCCAGATCGATAAAGAGCTGGCCCAAGCCGATGCGGGTGGCGAGCACACCGAAGAGGATGAAAAGAAAGACATATTTCGCCATAACGCCGATCGCGATACCGTAGATGCCTTGATTGGTCATATAGAGGTGGTTGATCAGGCCTGACCAACTCGCGCCTCCGTGTTTCAACGCTCCGGGCATGTAGGGGCCGAAGAGGGCAAAGCCGATGAAGGCAAGACCGATCAGAGGGAGGGTAATTCCGACGGAACGGCGCGAGGCCTCGAGGGTGAGCAGAAGAAGCGCGGTGCCCATGAAGACATCACCGGGCGAAGGATTACCGACACGCTGGGCCAATGCGGCAGAGGGCAAGAGCGGCAGATACATCGCGGCACCAATGCCAAGAAGGGCAAGGAGGATATCCGTGATCGGCACACCGTCGACGCGGTACCACGCGCGGGGCGCGATGTCAGTCGAGAGTGATTTACGCCATGAAAACAACAAGAACACCAATCCGAGGACGAAAGAAAGGTGGATGCCGCGATGGGTGAGTTCTTGGATCAGGGCAAAGCCCGACGCATAGAAGTGATAGACCGACATGGCGACGAGGCCTGCGGTGATGACGGCACCGATCCAAGGGCCCGTGCTACGGAAGGCCGATTCAGGGTCAAACTTGCGTTCGATCTCGGCAAGCTCTTCGGCGGTCAATGGGGCCTGGGCCATGTCACATATCTTTCGAGGGAATAAAGAGGGCCCGCCAGCATGGTGCCAGCGGGCCTTTTAGAGACGCAACAGGCTTACTTCAGCATGCCTGCTTCTTTGTAGAACCGCTCGGCACCGGGGTGCAGCGGGATGCCGATACCGTCGAGCGCGGTTTCAGCGGTGATCGACTTGCCCTTGGCGTGGCCAACGTCGAGCAGAACGCGGGTCTTGGCGTTCCAAAGCGCTTTGGTGATGTCATAGATCAGCGCTTCGTCTTCTTTGGCCGAGGTGATCCACTGTGCGCCGACGGCGACGGTGGTTGTGGTGCCGACGCCTTCATAGGCGCCTTCCGGGATGTCGGAGGCAGAGAAGAAGCCGTATTTGCTGATCAGGGCTTCAGCGCCGGGGCCTGCGATGGGGACCAGTTTGATTTTCACAGCCGAGGCCAGTTCGACGATTGCGCCTGTCGGGTAACCACCCACAAAGAAGAAGGCGTCGATTTGGCCGTTGCGGAGCGCGTCGCTGGCTGCGTCGGGCTTGAGGGCTTCGGCGGTGAAGCTGCCTTCGGTCAGCCCGTTGGCTTCGAGGATCAGGTTGGCATCGACGAAGGTGCCTGAACCGGGCTCATCCAAGCTCACGCGCTTGCCCTTGAGGTCTGCCACGGAGTTGATGCCGCTGTCAGCAAGCGCCACGAGGTGGATATGCTCGGGGAAGAGCGCGGCAATGGCGCGCAGATCGGCGGCGGGCGGTTGGCCTGCCATGGTGCCCGTGCCGGTATAGGCCCAGTAAGCGACGTCTGATTGTGCGAAGCCAGAGTTCCGCAGGCCCGACACAATGGCGTTTACGTTATCGACCGAACCGCGCGAGGATACGGCGGAGGCGATCAGGCCGGGCACGCCGCAGCTGCCGCCCTCGTCACAAGCGCGCGACCCTGGAGGGTTCGAGATCGCATTGGCGATGACGCCACCGACGGGATAGTAGGTCGCGGCTGTGCCGCCTGTGCCGATGGTGAAGAATTTCAGTTCTTGCGCGCTGGCAGCGCCAACAAGTCCTGCCGACAGTAGCGCCGCCATGGCGGCGGATTTCACGAAGTCAAACATCCGTTTCTCCCATTGGATAGTTAGGCTTGATTTTTGCGAGCGAGGGGATTTCGCCTCGATGAACAATGAAATGCTATGGGGTTTTGGAACCCATCACAACGCTTTCCTTTTGCCGATTTTGCCTAGGCAGGCATCAAGGCGATGCGCGCGAAGCCGTGGGTGAGACACCAAGCGCAGGAAGTGTCGGTCTTTCCCGGCGCGCGAAAAACGCTCAATTCTTCCAAGGCATCAAGCGCTTTTGCACCCAGTGCAAGAGGCCGGTCAAGGTGACGCCAAGGATCATCACGACCACCAGACCCGCGTACATTTTCTCGGGCACCAGAACCTCCCAGTAATAGAAGGTCATGTAGCCAACGCCTTGTTTTGCCCTGAGAAATTCAACCGAGATAATGACGATCATGGCCGTGCCCAGAGCAATCCGTAGGCCAGCAAAAATGACTGGCATTGCGCCTGGAAGGATCACGTGGCGCAGCATTTGAAGCGGGCTGGCACCATAGTTGCGCCCGGCCATGAGATAGACGGGATCTATGTTTCGCACACCTGTCATGGTGTTGATGGTCATCAAGATGAAGACCGAAAGCGCCACGACAACGATCTTTGGCCCCTCGCCGAACGGGTCTGCGAACATCAGCATAACAACTGGAAAAATAGCGATTTTCGGCAAAACGTAGATGGCCGCCAAGGTGGTGTCCAACATGAGCCGCACTGTCTGGTTCAAGCCCATGACGACGCCCAGAAGAATGCCCGGGACTGCGCCCAAGAGAAAGCCAATC
>DOOI01000216.1 GCA_003512825.1 Paracoccaceae bacterium
TTTATATATTGATATTCTAATCGTAACCCGCCTATGCTTGTCAACATAATCATCGGTGTTCGTGACAGAAACTTTGTTTCAGCACCGCGTTGATTTGGAAATGAAGCGCAAGAGGCAGATATTGGGACTGACATTTTAAAATGTATGACGCACCACACGCAGATGGAACCGTCGGCAAGGCGATGCAGGTCTTGGATCAAGTGGCGTCCTTTCAGCGCCCCGTTCGCTTTTCCGAGCTCTTGGCCAATAGCCCCTTCCCAAAGCCGACGCTTTATAGGTTTGTGCAAACCCTGACCAATCAGGGGATGCTGGCCTTTGATGCGGAACGGCAAACCTATTCTATGGGGCTGCGGCTGGTGCGTTTGGCCCATGCGGCGTGGCGGCACAGCTCCCTTGCCTCCGTCGCCCGCCCTTTCATTGAGGCCTTAGCCGAGGAGATTGGCGAGGCGATTCACTTGGCGCAAATCGATCATGGTCATGTGCTCTTTGTTGATAAATACAAAGCGACTGATAAGTTCGATACTTTGGCGCAGGCGGGGAAAATTGCGCCGGGCTATTGCACAGGCGTGGGGAAAGTGATTCTGGCGTTCATGCCAGAGGCCGCGCAAAATCGCGCATTGGATGAGCAATCCTTTGTTGCCTGCACCCCCAATACGCACCGAAACCGTAAAACTCTGGCGGCGGAATTGTCGACCATCCGCGAGGCAGGAGTGGCCTATGACCGCGAAGAGCATGAACTTGGAATCATTTCCATCGCCTGCCCGATTTTGACCGGGCAGCAGCAAGTTGTTGGCGCCTTGTCCATTGCCACCTCCACCAATCGATATTGTATTGATGATTTGAACAAACATTGGCCCGATTTGCACAACACTGCAAATTCCATTGGGGCCCAAGCAGAATTATGGCAGGTTCCGATATGGGGCTGACCAATTGGGAGACGAGATAATGTCTGGTGTAACTCTATCTAATATAACCAAGAAATACGGTGAAACTCAGGTCATACATGGGATTGATCTGGAGATCAAAGACGGAGAATTTTGTGTCTTTGTTGGCCCCTCTGGTTGCGGCAAATCCACTCTGCTGCGGATGGTGGCTGGGCTTGAGGACACCACAGGCGGTGCAATCTCTATCGGTGCACGAGATGTCACACGAGAAGACCCGGCGCGGCGCGGCGTGGCGATGGTATTTCAAACCTATGCGCTCTATCCGCATATGACCGTGCAAGAAAATATGGGGTTCGGTCTGCGGATGAATGGCCATCCAAAGGCTGAAATTGCTCAAAAGGTCGCAGAAGCCAGCCGAATTTTGAAACTTGGTGATTACCTCAAGCGCAAGCCTGCGGCTCTTTCGGGCGGGCAGCGTCAGAGGGTGTCCATCGGTCGGGCCATTGTGCGCGGGCCAGAGGTATTTTTGTTCGATGAACCTTTGTCGAACCTCGACGCGGAATTACGAGTTGAGATGCGCGTGGAAATTGCCCGATTACATAAGGAAATCGGCGCGACCATGATCTATGTCACCCACGATCAGGTCGAGGCTATGACCCTGGCGGATAAGATCGTCGTTCTGCGGGGGGGGGTGATTGAACAGGTTGGAGCGCCAATGGATCTTTACCGGGATCCAGACAATAAATTTGTTGCAGGTTTCATCGGCAGTCCGGCAATGAATTTTTTGTCGGCTGTGGTGAAAAATGGTCTGGTGGATGTGCCGGGTTTGGCATGCACGGTGGACATGCCCGTCACCCTGCCTGCTGATGGCGTCGCGGTTGAAATTGGGCTGCGTCCTGAGCATCTGACGCTTGATCCTGAGGGCAACACCCACCGCATTGAGATGACCGAAAGCTTGGGTGGCGTCTCCTACGCCTATCTGAAGGGCGCAACTGGCGAGAAAATTGTTGTCGAGGAACGCGGTGAAACCCGCTCAAGCGAGGGCGATACAGTGGGGCTGATCCTTGATCCTGCTGCTGCCCGCCTATTCGATGCGCAGAGTGAAATCCGCATTCGATAGGGCGCGCGGCCGGGTGGGGCTAAATCCCAAGGACCATCCGAAAGATACCCCAAGTGGCGAGGGCCAGCAAAAGCACAAGGCAGAACGGCTTGTAAAAATGTTCCCATCGGGGGACGAAAGACAGCTGTCCCAAGATAACCCCCAGCGCCGCGGGTCCAGCCATGGCCAATCCGCGGGCGATAGCGGTTCGGTCCATCAATCCAAAAGCCAGGAGGCTCAGCGCCGTCGTGACACTGCCCAGAAACAAAAACACCACCAAAGAGGCGCGCATTTCGCGCGGTGGTGCGTTTTGCGCTAAGACGTAGAGCGCAACGACCATGCCGCCAACACTGGCCAGCCCCGTGGCCAGGCCCGCCATCCAACCTGATCCGTACAGCCCCCAATTGCTCGCCAAAAAGCGCAATTGCACCCGAGCAAGCTGTAAGGCGGCGAGACTGGCGATGACGCCCAGCGCGATGAGCTTTGAGGTTTCCACATCCACCTGTGTTGTTAGGGCCAGACCAAATGGCACGCCAATGGTTGAGCCAATGGCCAGACCCAGCGCGACCTTGCGATTGGCTTCCCGCCAGCCGCCGCGCATCATGAAAAGTGAGGCGGTCATTTCAAGCCACCAACAGACGGGGATCAGTTGCACAGGCGGCAGGATCAAAGCACCGGATGCCATGACCATGGCGGAAAGTGCAAAGCCGGAAAAGCCGCGCACCACCCCGGCAAGAAAGCAAATCAGACCGAGCAAGGCAAGGTGATCTGGCGGCAAAGCCAAGGCTGCGGAGCCAGATTGGATCACGGGTGCATTTCGCTGGCGATCAGCGCCACACCTTCGGCAATCTTCCGAACGGGAAGCGAGCTATAGGCCAAGCGATAGTAATTTTTTGGCGCATTTTTCTGGGTGAAAAATGGCCGGCCCGGTTCAATCAACACGCCCTTGTTGCGCAAACGCTCTGCAACTTTTTCGGTATCAACCTGGGTTGGGGCGCGCATCCAAAATGAGCTGCCGCCAAAGGCGCCTTGCCCGGCAACGGTAAGGCCATGTTGGGCGAAGGCCTCCTCCATCGCCAGGCGCCGGGCATGAAATTCGGTGCCCATCCGGCGGATCAGCGCGTCGTAATGACCGAGTGATAGAAAATAGGCTGCCGTACGTTGAATATGACCGGGAGGATGGCGCAGCACGGTCGAGCGCAGCGCGCGGGCCTCGCGGATAAATGGCTTGGATCCCACCAAATAGCCAAGTCGCAACCCTGGAAATAGTGATTTAGAGAAGCTGCCAACATAGATGACGCGCCCCTCACGGTCTAAGGATTTCAGCGCTGGAGAGGGGGCCTTAAGAAATGACATCTCAAACTCATAGTCATCCTCAACAATTAAAAAATCATGCTCTGCCGCGCGATTCAGGAGCGTTCGGCGGCGCTCCAGAGGCATTGTGGTGGCGGTTGGACATTGGTGGGATGGGGTGGTGAAGACCACATCGACATCAGACGGCAATTGATCTGGTGGCAATCCGCCTGCATCCACCTCGACACTGGCGACTTGGCAGCGCGACTGGGTCAAAACATCGCGCAAGGACGGGTAGCAGGGGTTTTCCAATACAGCTGTTCGCCTTTGATTGAGCAGAACAGTTGCGGTCAACCAAAGCGCGTTTTGCGCGCCCATGGTGACCAAAACCTCATCAGGTTCCGCCCGAATGCCCCTTCGGGGCAGCGTGTGACGCAGGATGAATTCAATCAACTTTGGATCATCTCGATCGAAATAGTCACTGGTCAGCGTATCATAGTCTTTCGAGCCCAAAGCTTGAAGCGCACAGAGCCGCCAATTTGACCGGTCAAACAGGGTTTCATCGGCTTGGCCATAGATGAAGGGATATTTGTAGCTGCCCCAATCGGAGGGTTTCATCAGTGTCGCCCCGCCAGAGAATTTTTGCCCAATCGCGCGGACCCAATCGACTTTGTCTTCGCGGGGCATGATGGGGAATTTTGGCGGCTGAGGTGCATTTGAGCTGACATAATAACCGGACCGCCCGCGGCTCGTGAGATAGTCATCTGCCAGCAGCTCTGTATAGGCGAGGGTCACTGTGATCCGGCTCACTCCTAAATGCGCTGCCAATTTTCGACTTGAAGGCATTTTTTCACCGGCCCGAAACCGTCCGCTGAGAATGGCTTCAGCGACCAGCTGTTGGATCTGGTTCTGCAGCGTGCCTTCCGAATCGGGCGGCAAAAAGAAAGTCTCTTCAGAAATCGCCATTTTGGACCTAAGGCTCTACGAGTTTTGGATCTATAGATGCCGCGTTTTTCGTAAGGGCGCAAGGTCAAGACCCAGGTCGCACGCTTGGATAGACTTGGCTGGGTCTGAAAAGGCAGGGGCGCGCCCTGCCTTTTTACTTAGCCTCTCAGAGGATTAGCCAAATACGCGGCTCAGAGCCTGATCTATGGCATCGGTGATGAGATCAATATCCTCAGCCGTACAAATCAATGCCGGTGACAGGCAAAGAGTGTTGTTAAACCCTGGTAAGGAGCGGTTTGTCGCGCAGATGATGACGCCCTGGGCCATGCAGTCTTTGACCACTGCCTGCACCTTTGCTTCC
>DOOI01000071.1 GCA_003512825.1 Paracoccaceae bacterium
CTCTTCCGATCTTCGCCAATGGTGGAGGTGCCCTGGAAGGGGCCGATGACCGTATTTGGCGGCGCGGCATCCGAGCAGACCGGCTTGCCATAGGGATCAAGGCGCTCGGACATGTAGCCCTCGACGCCGTCGTCGATGATCCAATGGTCACAGCCATTGGGGTCGACCCAGATACCTGCGGTCATGGTTGAAAGATGATGCGAGCGGAACCCGTAGTCTTGGGTTTTGTCGGTCTTCACCCGACCGCCGCCGCCTTCGCAGGCAGATAAAAGGCCGGCGATGGCGAGGAAAGAGATGGTTTTCATGAAAGTCATTTTGCCTCTTCCTCAGCGAATGCAGATGATCTCGACGCGACGGTTGGCAGACATACCGGCAGCGGAATTATTGGCCGCTTTGGGCATACGCTCGCCATAGCCGCGCACATCGATGACTTTGGCGCCGACAGCAGAGGCGACAGCGGCCACTGCATTGGCACGATTATAGCTCAGGCGCATGTTATATTCGTCAGACGCCCGGCTATCGGTATGGCCTGCGATGATATAGGCGCGCGAATTCGCGGACTGGAAGAAGTTCGCCAGATTCTGGCGGCCGCCAGCAGAGAGCTTGTAGCTGTTGGTCGCGAAATACTGATCCGTATTCATCACGCCGCAGACATTTTGGCGATGGCAGACCGGGATGCCTTGGCGGTTTACATGGGGAGACATGTAACCCTCAAAACCGTCATCCATGGCCCAATGCTCGCAGCCATCCGGGTCAACCCAGACAGTGGGAACATAACGCTCGCCCTTGGTATTTCGATCGTTGTCAAAAAGGCGACCAAAAAGCCCGTCTTGGGCGAGTGCAGCATTGGCAGAAAAGATACCCAGAATGACCGACACAGCGGCAGCTGCTGTTACAGTCTTTCGGGCGAATTTGGCGTGTTGTTTCACGGCTTCGACCCTATTTATCGTTATCCCCCTGAGTAGGTTTTTGCAGAATTTCGCGCAAAAGGACAGTCCCACCCAACATTAGGAGAGTTTGGAGGAAAATCTGCCGCCTGTGAAGCGGAATCTGGTGTAAGTTGTTGCCTTTAGGGAAACAGTTGCAATTTTAGGTGCGAAGGGAAAACCTCACAGGAGGTCAGCAGCCAAAGAATTCGTACCACTTGCCGTCACTCGCACACGCCGCAGATCACCGGGAGCAATTCCCTCCGCAGTTACATGAACGGCATGAAGGTGATCGGATTTACCCACAAATTGACCTGGCTGGCGTCCGGGCTTCTCAAAAAGCACGCCCACTTCTTTTCCGACCATATTTTCTTGAGCCGCGCGCTGTTGGGATGTGCATAAAATTTGGAGGCGGCGCAGACGGTCATCGCCGATTTCGTCTGCAACATCGGGGCGCTCGGCAGCGGGGGTACCGGGGCGCGAGGAATATTTGAACGTATAGGCCATGCCGAAATTGACGGTGCGGATCAGGTCCAGCGTTTCTTCAAATTCGGCTTCCGTCTCTTCGGGGAAGGCGGCGATAAAATCTGACGACAAAAGAAGGTCGGGACGGGCATCGCGCAGGCGTTCGATCAAACGGAGATAGTCTTCGGCGGTATGACCTCTGTTCATGCGCTTGAGAATCCTGTCGGAGCCTGATTGCACGGGCAGATGCAGATAGGGCATCAGCTTGTCGAGATCGCCATGGGCGGCAATGAGGTCGTCGTCCATATCGCGGGGATGGGAGGTGGTGTAGCGCAGGCGCTCCAGCCCATCGACCTTGGCCAATTCTCGCAAGAGTCGCGCCAGCCCCCAATCGCCGTCGAAACCGACGCCGTGGTAGGCGTTGACGTTTTGGCCCAGCAACGTGATGTCGCGCACGCCACGCTCGACCAGATCGCGTGCCTCTTTGAGCACACGCTCTGCGGGGCGGCTGACTTCGGCACCACGGGTATAGGGCACAACGCAGAAGGCGCAGAATTTGTCGCAGCCTTCTTGCACGGTGAGAAAGGCCGCCGGGCCACGTTTGGCTTTGGGGCGTTCCGCGAGATGTTCGAATTTATCTTCTTCGGGGAAGTCTGTGTCGATGGCTTTTTCACCCGAGCGGGCGCGGGCTTCGAGTTCGGGTAGGCGGTGATAGGCTTGGGGGCCAACAACGAGATCCACCATGGGCGCGCGTGCGAGAATTTCTGCCCCTTCGGCTTGGGCCACACAGCCGGTGATGCCGATTTTCAGGTTGGGGTTCTCGGCCTTGAGGCCCCGCATCCGACCCAGTTCGTGATAGACTTTCTCGGCCGCCCGCTCGCGGATATGGCAGGTATTGAGCAAGATCAGATCGGCGCCTTCAGCGGTATCGGTCTGGACATAGCCCTGCGCGCCCATGGTTTCGGCCATACGCTCGCTGTCATAGACGTTCATCTGGCAACCATAGGTCTTGATGAAGAGCTTTTTCGGCTCGGTCATGGGCGTATTCCTTTGGTTTGATCGTCACGACAGGATCTGTGGCGCAGAAAGCAGGGCTGACATAGCGTTGGCGGGCTTGCCTTGCAATGCGCGGGGATTTACCCGAATTTGGCGGCAATTGCCATCAGAGGCCTTTTCATGCGTTATTCCAATCTGGGTGAGTTTTTTTCGACAGGCAAAGAAGCATTGGCGAAAGGACCCATTGCCATCGTTTTTTGCGAAGACGAGACCGAGATTGCCTCGACGCTGCGTCATCATTTGGCCTGCGGATTCGCGCAGATACTGGTGTTGATGCAGGAGGATTTTTTGCTGGCCGAGGACGTGGCCGACAAGGTGCACCGCATCAATTCGCCCGCCCCCACAACTCAGGTCGTGCAAGAGAGTATCAATCGCCTGATCGAAGCCGCGCCGGGGCTGTGGTTCTATTATTGCTTCAATGGAGAATACCTGTTTTTCCCCTTTTCGGAAAAACGCACCGTTGGAGAAATGCTGACGTTTCACACTGAGGAACGCCGCGATGCGATGTTGGCCTATGTGATCGACCTTTATGCGGGGGATCTGACCGCACATCCTGACGGGGTCTCGTTGGAGGATGCTTATCTAGATAAATCAGGCTATTACGCGCTTGCTCGACCCGATGCATCCAATAACAATTATCCAAAAGAACGCCAGTTGGATTTCTTCGGTGGTCTGCGCTGGAGATACGAGGAGCATATTCCCGCAGCGCGGCGCAAGATTGACCGGATCAGCATATTCAGGGCCAAGCCGGGCCTGAGGCTGCGGGACGATCACACATTCAATGACGAAGAATACAACACCTACGCTTGCCCTTGGCACCATAATCTGACGGCGGCTGTATGTTCATTTCGCACTGCAAAAGCGCTCAAGCGCAATCCGGGTTCCAGCTTTGATATCGAGACGTTCCGGTGGCACAACTCCATCCCGTTTCAATGGCACTCGCGTCAATTGCTCGACCTCGGCCTGATGGAGCCGGGACAGTGGTTTTGAGTGCATCGGCCTAGGTGCCGTAACCTGTCGGCAAGTAGCCCCCGGCGGCGCGGATCCTGTCCCAGATGGCATAATCTGCCGCCAGCGCCGTGCGAATGCGTTGATCAGCCTCGGCGCTCAGATCTGTGGGCACAATCGGCGAGACATTATGAGGCTTGGTTCGCACATCTTTGCCCAGACGCTCGGAAATAAATGCCGTCATCAGCCCATCTTCATGGGAAAAGAGATGATGAATGCCAACCTCGCCTGTGGCGTTGGACAGAAATTCCAGTTGTGGACCAACCGCAGCATAGGCAGGCGGATCTGAGGCGATGGCGGCGAGGGCAAATTCCTCGAAGCTGACGTTTTCCGTGCTTTGACTTGCGCGGGTCAGTTCGGGACGCTGGCGGTATTTGTACCAGCTTCGCAGATATTCGAGCGGCTCACGCATGGCAGCAACGCGTTCCGGCTTGAGCCCATACGCCCCTTCAAGAAAGGGCTCGAAGTGACGTTCGTATTTTCGAACCGTCATGTGCTTGAACCGTGGCTGCCCTGCCAGCACGATTTGTGCATGTTTTCGAAGCGCCATGTAGAGCGCCGTGCTGCCAGTTTTCGGGGTCGCGAAGACGGCGATATTGGCAGTGGCGAAAACGAGCATCGGCTCTCCGAAGGGTTGCGGCGGACGAGATCACTCTGCCCGCCGCAGCCCTGAGACGCAAGGAGGGCGTCAGGATTGCCAGCGGCCAGAGAAGCCTTCGGGGATTTGCAAAATGTCGCGGCCCAATTCATCAATGCGGCGGCGACCGCAGAGCGCCATGGAGATGTCCATTTCGCGGTGGATGACTTCCAGCGACTTGGTGACGCCCGCCTCTCCCATGGCACCGAGGCCATAGATGAAGGCGCGGCCAATCCACGTGCCTTTTGCGCCCATGGAGACCGCTTTGAGAACGTCTTGGCCCGAGCGCACGCCACTATCGAGATGCACTTCGATCTTGTCGCCGACGGCGTCAAGGATCGGGTCGAGGGCCCGGATGGATGAAATCGCGCCGTCTAGCTGGCGACCGCCGTGATTTGACACCACGATCGCATCCGCACCGACATTAAGCGCCATTTTGGCGTCTTCGGGATCGAGGATGCCTTTGAGGATGACAGGGCCGCCCCACATATCCTTGATTTTCTTGATCTTGTCCCAATCGAGTCGCGGATCGAACTGTTCTGCGGTCCAGCTCATCAGCGAAGATGCATCCGAGATGCCCTTCACATGGCCGACAATATTGCCGAATTGCCGCCGCTTGGTGCCCAGCATTTCCAGCCCCCACGCCCATTTTGTGGCGAGGTTGGCAATAGTGGACGGGGTGAGTTTGGGCGGGGCAGAAAGACCGTTCTTGAGGTCTTTGTGCCGTTGGCCAAGGATTTGAAGGTCAAGCGTAATGACCAGCGCGGAGCATTTGGCATCCTTGGCGCGCTGGATCAGGCGGTGCAGGTAGTCCTCGTCGTTCATGACGTAGAGCTGAAACCAGAAGGGTTTATCGGTGTTCTCGGCCACATCTTCGATCGAGCAGATCGACATGGTGGACAGGGTAAAAGGCACCCCGAACTTTGCAGCGGCGCGCGCGGCTTTGATCTCGCCATCCGCGTGCTGCATCCCGGTCATGCCAACAGGCGCGAGCGCGACGGGCATGCTTACGTCTTGGCCGATCAGCTGGGATTTGGTCGAGCGACCCGACATATCGACGGCCACGCGCTGGCGCAGGCGGATCTGGTCGAAGTCGGAGACGTTTTCGCGGAAGGTTTGCTCGGTCCATGAACCGCTTTCGCAATAATCGTAGAACATCTTTGGCACACGCCGTTTGTAGATCTTCTTCAGGTCTCCGATGTTCGTAATCACGGCCATGTGACAGCCTCCTCGCCAAACTGGTCATTCAACCTTACCAAAACAGCCATAAAGTCCAAAAGGCAAGCCATTGCTTCATGGACGCGGCTTCGTCACTCTTGGGGTAGGTCGCAGAAAACACATATGGGGCGTGCATGTATTTCGAAGATTTCCACATCGGCTTTCACTTCACCACAGGCTCACGGCTACTGACGCTGGAGGAGATTGTGACGTTTGCCCGACAATATGATCCCCAGCCATTTCACATTGACGAGGCCGCTGCCAAAACCTCGCTCTACGGGGGAATTATCGCGTCTGGCTTTCACACCATGACCACGGCCTTTGCCTTGTCGCTAGAGACCGGGCTTTGGGCGAAGGCCTCGATGGGATCGCCGGGCATGGAAGAGGTGCGGTGGCTCAAACCAGTTCGGCCCGGCGATACGCTGACTGTGAACGCCGAAGTCACTGAGTCGGAGGCGTCGAAGTCGCGGCCAGATATCGGGCGCACGGCGATGCTGTATCAGACCTATAATCAGCACGGTGAAGAGGTGATGCGCTGGAGAACCACGCATTTGCTCAAACGCCGTCCGGGGTGAGCAGGAAATGCAATTGAGAATTACTTGCAACTAATCTCGCAGCACGCTAGCGTGGCGGCAACGTTGTCAACCTGAGGAAAACACATGGATCCCATTATCGCCGGAACGCTCGGCGGTTTGATTGCTGCTGCGGCAACTGCATTGGGCGCGGTGCCTGCGCTGATCGGGAAGTCGCTGTCGCAGCGCATGACCGATACAATGCTGGGGTTTGCAGCAGGGGTGATGCTGTCGGCCTCGTATTTCTCGCTGATTTTGCCGGGGATCGATGCTGCGGCTGAAATCCATGGGTCAACCACAGCAGGGGCGCTTTTGGCGGCGGTCGGGATCTTGCTCGGGGCCGGATTTGTTGCACTTTTGAATGCCACTATCCCGCATGAGCACTTCAAAACTGGCCCAGAGGGCGGTGCTGACCGGGCTCAGATCGCGCGGATCTGGCTGTTTGTACTGGCAATTGCCATTCATAATTTCCCGGAAGGTCTGTCGATTGGGGTGGCCTTTGGCGGCGGAAGCCAAACGAACGGCCTTTCGGTCATGACAGGAATTTCGCTGCAAGATATTCCCGAAGGTC
>DOOI01000191.1:0-3679 GCA_003512825.1 Paracoccaceae bacterium
GTCTACACGGGCATGATCATCGGCGAGCATTCGCGCGATAACGATCTGGATGTAAACCCGCTCAAAGGCAAAAAGCTCACCAACGTGCGGGCATCCGGCACCGACGAAGCTGTGCGCTTGACGCCACATATCGTTTTGTCACTGGAAGAGGCCATCGCCTATATCAATGACGACGAGTTGGTCGAAGTGACGCCAAATGCAATCCGTCTGCGTAAACGCTATCTCGACATTCACGAGCGCAAGCGTCACTCGCGTGACCTCTAAAAGAAAGGCCCCGGAGCGATCCGGGGCCTTTTCACTTAACAATACAGACTTTGTTTACTCAGTGGTTTCCACAATCACCAAGTCCCGCTCAGACGCACCACGCGCGTGATCGAGTGCAGCTTGATACTCCGGACTCCGATAGCAGGCCTCTGCAGCTTCCAATGATGGAAAGCGCGCAACCACATTTCGCGCGCGATCTTTGCCCTCAAGCTGCACATAGCGGCCGCCGCGCGCGACGAAAGCCCCACCATGTGCCGCAATGGCAGGTCCGGCAAGTTTCGCGTAACGCCCATAAGCGTCCGCATCCGTGACTGTGACATGGGCAATCCACAAAGCTGGCATGTTTAAGCTCCCAATACGGTTTCGGCAGCCTTTATAGCAGCCTGTGCATTTTCAATAGACGCCCCACCGCCCTGTGCCATATCCGGGCGGCCGCCACCGCCCTTACCGCCCAGTTCGGCAACGGCAGCCCTCAAAACGGATACTGCCGAGATTTTCTCGACCAAATCGGCTGTAACCCCAGCGGCCACAGCGGCTTTTCCATCAGTATCGGCAATGAGCAAAATCACACCTGATCCAATTTGCCCTTTATGCGAGTCGATTAGCGCGGGTAGATCTTTGCCCGATACGCCAGACAGAACTTGAGCAACAAACTTGACGCCTGACACTACGCGCGCATCAATCGCACCGCCATTTCCACCCATCGCAATATCACGACGTAATTGCGCGACTTCGTTTTGCAACGCTCTACGCTCGTCCATGAGTGCTTTGACCCGAGCTGGCAAATCGGCCCCTTGTGCTTTCAAGAGCGTCGAGATTTCAGTAACAGTCGCATCTTGCGCCTTCAGATAGGCTAACGCTTCCCCGCCCGTCAGCGCTTCAATCCGGCGAACGCCCGCAGCAGAGGCGCTATCCCCCAAAAGCACAAACGCGCCGATATCACCTGTGCGCCGAACATGAGTACCACCGCAAAGCTCAAGACTATAGGTTTGTTTATCTGCACCTTTTCCTGTGCCACCCAAAGTCCCCATGGAAACAACTCTGACCTCATCACCGTATTTCTCACCAAACAGCGCCTGAGCGCCCAAGGCACGGGCGTCATCTGGGGTCATGATCCGCGTTTCGACAGGACCATTTTGGCGGATGAAAGTGTTCACTTCCGCTTCAACCGTTGCCAGCTCTTCATGGCTAAGAGCCTTGGAATGGCTGAAATCAAACCGTAAACGATCAGCGGCGTTCAACGATCCACGCTGTGCCACATGATCCCCCAACGCTCGACGCAGGGCTTCATGCAAAAGGTGCGTCGCAGAGTGATTGGACCGGATCGATGCACGCCGTGTATGCTCAACTTCAAGAACCGCTCCAACAGCAGGCACGAGCACACCGGAGATTACCTCAACCTGATGTAAAAACAGCCCCGCGACTTTCTTGGTATCAAAAACACGCGCCGCGTTTTCATCTGATCGGATCATACCCGTATCGCCAACCTGGCCGCCGGATTCCGCGTAAAACGGCGTTTGGTTAAGCACAACGGTGACGATATCGCCCACAGAAGCCTGAGTAACGGAAACTCCATCCTTTACGATCGCAAGTATCTGACCTTCGGCACTTTCTGTATCATATCCCAAAAAGTCCGTTGCACCGTGTTTCTCGGCCAAATCGAACCAGATCGCTGCATCAGCGGCCTCTCCTGAACCAGACCACGCTGCACGCGCTTTGGCTTTTTGCTCAGCCATCGCAGAGTCAAACCCTTGAGTCTCCACGGTCCGGCCCTTCTCGCGCAGCGCGTCCTGCGTAAGGTCCAAAGGAAAACCAAATGTGTCGTAAAGTTTAAACGCCGTTTGACCGGGAAGCGCACTGCCTTCAGGCAGATCAGCAAGCTCTTCATCCAGAAGCCGCAGCCCGCGATCAAGAGTTTGCTTGAAACGAGTTTCTTCCTGTTTCAAGGTCTCTTCAATAAGCGCACGCGCATGCACCAACTCCGGGTATGCATCGCCCATTTGGCGCACCAACTCCCCCACCAAGCGGTGCATCACAGGATCTTTGGCTCCCAGCATATGCGCGTGGCGCATCGCGCGGCGCATAATGCGGCGCAAGACATAGCCGCGCCCATCATTGGCAGGCATCACACCATCGGCAATCAAAAAGGACGTCGAGCGAAGGTGATCCGCGATGACCCGGTGGTGGATCTTGCCTGGGCCATCTGGGTCTGCACTGGTCACATGCGCTGACGCTTCAATCAGTGCACGCATAAGGTCCGTGTCATAGTTGTCATGTTTGCCTTGCAACAAGGCTCCAATACGCTCGAGTCCCATTCCGGTATCGATCGACTTGGCATTCAATTCACGTCGACTGCCATCTTCAAACTGTTCATATTGCATGAACACGTTGTTCCAAATCTCGATAAATCTGTCGCCGTCTTCTTCCGGCGAGCCGGGCGGCCCGCCCCAAATAGAGGGTCCGTGATCATAGAAAATCTCGGTGCAAGGTCCGCAAGGCCCCGTTGGGCCCATCATCCAGAAATTATCATTGGTTGGAATTCGGATGATTTTATCATCCGACAGTCCCGCCACCTTTTTCCAAATATTCGCGGCCTCGTCATCGGTGTGGTACACCGTGACCAACAAGCGCTTGGCGTCGAGGCCGAACTCTTTGGTCAGCAAATTCCATGCAAAGGGAATGGCCTCTTCTTTGAAGTAGTCGCCAAATGAAAAGTTGCCGAGCATCTCAAAGAATGTGTGGTGGCGCGCGGTATAGCCGACATTGTCGAGGTCGTTGTGTTTACCGCCTGCCCGCACGCATTTCTGCGCGGTCGTTGCACGGGTGTAATCGCGCGTCTCCACCCCGGTAAACAGGTTTTTGAACTGAACCATGCCTGAATTGGTAAACATCAACGTCGGGTCATTCCGCGGCACCAATGGTGAGGAACCCACCACTTCGTGCCCGTTACGAGCAAAGAAGTCTGTAAAGGTTGAACGGATATCTTTAAGGCTGGTCATCATCATCTCTCGGTCGGCCCGTGGTTGGGTCCGATTTAGCCCTCAGGGGGGGCGCTGTCCATGGGCTTGGCTTGACATAAAAATAGGGGTGCTGCGATTGCCCCCCCCCGTCTTATTTCGCTTCACTTCAAGCGGGCATCCATAGCTTTGAATAATTATGCTTCAACGACATCGTCACCCGAGGATTCTTCGCCTGCAAAACCAAATTCCAATCCATGAGCCGCACGAATTTTATCTTCAATTTCAAGCGCCAAGGCCGGATTCTCACGCAAAAAGGTTTTCGCGTTCTCGCGTCCCTGTCCGATCCGCTCGTCTCCATAAGAGAACCAAGCGCCGGCTTTATCCACGACGCCAGCCTTCACACCAAGGTCGATCAACTCACCCGTCTTAGAAATGCCTTCGCCATACATGATGTC
>DOOI01000191.1:3971-17534 GCA_003512825.1 Paracoccaceae bacterium
TTCGCCATACATGATGTCGAATTCAACTTGCTTGAAGGGCGGCGCAACTTTGTTCTTCACGACTTTGACCCGGGTCGCATTACCCACAACCTCGTCTCGGTCCTTTACCGCACCAATGCGACGAATATCGAGGCGCACTGAAGCATAGAATTTCAACGCGTTTCCGCCCGTTGTGGTTTCGGGACTGCCAAACATAACACCAATTTTCATCCGGATTTGGTTGATGAAAATCACCATACAATTCGAACGGCTGATCGAGCCTGTCAACTTACGCATGGCTTGGCTCATCAAACGCGCCTGAACACCAACGTTTGAATCCCCCATATCACCTTCAAGCTCTGACTTGGGCGTCAATGCTGCAACTGAGTCGACGACTACCAGACTCACAGCCCCGGAGCGCACAAGCGTATCGACGATTTCCAATGCCTGCTCGCCTGTGTCGGGCTGTGAAATCAGCAGCTCATCTAGGTTAACACCAAGCTTTTTGGCATATTGCGGGTCAAGTGCGTGCTCGGCGTCAACGAAAGCGCAGATCCCGCCCTTCTTTTGCTCCTCGGCCACCACATGCAGCGTCAGCGTCGTTTTACCAGACGATTCAGGCCCGTAAATTTCTATGATCCGGCCTTTCGGCAAACCACCGATTCCAAGAGCAATGTCTAACCCGAGCGATCCGGTTGACGTCGCTTCAATCTCCATAACGGGATTGTCAGCCCCGAGCTTCATGATCGACCCTTTACCGAACTGCCGCTCAATTTGCGCCAGCGCCGAATCAAGCGCCTTTTGTCTGTCTGCGTTGCGTTTGCTGTCCATTGAAAGAAGATCTGCCGTTGCCATGTTCCGCTTCCTTATCCCACACCCGTGCTTGGGCGGCAATGATATGAATGTTCTTATCTTGTTCCAATCGTTATGGGTACAAAGTGAGAACATTTCAAGTTAATTTTTCTGTGCCCACTCTGCGCTCAAATCGTTAAGAAGATGTTGATGGAGTTGCGTCAGGAGCGAGTATGTTGGTTTTTTGGAAAGAACGGTTGGTGTTTCTATCTGTGCCAAAAACCGGGACCACAGCCTATGAAAATGCGTTGGCTCCGCTAGCTGCAATGTCGATCCAAGACCCGCCTGACCTCAAACATGCGCCAATTTATCGATACAATCGATTTTTCAGACCGATGTTTGAGAAATTTGGGGCAGATGGCATGGAAACACTTGCAGTCGTGCGAGAGCCCATATCCTGGCTGGGAAGTTGGTACCGGTATCGACGGCGCCCTTTTGTTAAAGGGCAGAAAAACTCCACCCATGAGGTGAGTTTCGATGAATTTGTTTTAGGCTATCTGAACGATAAACCGCCCGCTTTTGCGAATGTCGGCAGTCAGGCAAAATTTCTGGAGCCACGGCCTAATGGGACGTCGGTAACTCATCTGTTCCGTTACGAAGACCAGTCACGCTTGGTTCAGTTTTTGGAAGCCCGCCTCCAGACGCAAATCAGCACAGGCCGGGAAAATGTCTCACCAGAGATTGACCTGCAGCTGTCACCTGAAATTGAAACCCGCTTACGAAGCGAACGAAAAGAAGACTTTGATCTTTGGAAAAAGATTGATCCCATCGCGTGATCAGCCCAGACGGCTGGCGACAATATCAGTCAACTCTATAAGCGAGAATGGTTTTGGCAAAAAAGCTGAATTCGGGACTTTCTCGCGCGTTTCGGTCAAACTGCTCTCTACATAGCCAGACATGAACACAACGCCAATATTCGGGCGGGCACCGCGCGCCTCGCACACCCATGTCGGACCGTCTTTACCCGGCATCACCACGTCTGTGACAAACAACTGCACATCCACATCCGGGTCTTCCAGAATAAAGAGCGCACGCTCCGCACAATCGGCCTCGATAACGGAATAGCCACGCAAACGAAGAGCGCGAGATGCAAAAGCCCGAACCGGAGCTTCGTCTTCAACCAAGAGGATTGTCCCCGTTTTCACGTCTGTCGACGTATTCAATGGAGGCGTTTTGGCAATTGCACTCACGGCTCGAGCCTGGTGGGATGGGAAGAGCAGGGTAAATAACGTGCCTTGGCCGACCACACTATCAACGAAAACGAACCCGCCAGATTGCTTCACAATGCCATAAACCGTCGAAAGACCAAGGCCCGTGCCTTCACCAACTCTTTTTGTTGTGAAGAAAGGCTCAAATATTTTTTGAATTTTGTCTGCGGCAATACCGCAGCCTTGGTCAGACACCCGTACGCAAACGTAATGTCCGGGCGGCACTTGTGCGCGGTCGCGCTGCCACGGCATTTGCAGATCAACGACTTCGGAGGTGATCTTGATTTCACCATTCCCTTTCATGGCATCTCGGGCGTTCACCACCAAGTTCATGATGACTTGCTCAATCTGACGTTTATCCGCGCGTATGTTGGGTAGGTTTGGATCATGCTCCAGAACCAAACTGACCCGCTCTCCGACCAAACGATTTAACAGATGTGTAAGGTCCGCAAGAATGTCACGCAGGTCCAGGGATTGTGGCTCTAGTGTTTGCTTTCGAGAAAATGCCAGGAGTTGGCCCACCAGTGCCGCCGCGCGATTTGCATTTTGGCGAATTTGCATCAAATCCGCATAGTCGCCATCGCCCGGATCATGCCTCAACAATAGAAGATCGCAGTGCCCAGAAATCGCCGTCAGCAAATTATTGAAATCATGAGCAATCCCACCAGCAAGCTGACCAATGGCCTGCATCTTTTGGCTTTGAACAAATTGCGCTTCCAGTGACTTCAAGTCAGTCGCGTCCGAGAGCACCGCCAAAATACCCTTTGCCCCTGGGCTCACATCGTAACTGCGAAGGCTAACTTGCACGAAAACCTCGCGATCACTCCGCTTGAGACGCAAAAATTCAGGGCGGCTCGAGCCTCGGCCATCCATTGCCTCAGCAAGCCAGTCCCGCATTGAACGCCCCGGACCTTCCATCAAATCTGTCAGGTCCATACCAGTTTTTGCAGTTTCGCCCAAAAGCTCTTGCGCGGCGAAGTTAATTGCTTGAATCGTCAAGTCTGCTCGGATTTGCAATGTTGCGACAGGCAAACGATCTAGCGCCAAGAGCGCATCACTATTTGAATTTGACGGCACAATTAATATTTCTCGCCGTCCTTTGCCGCAAGTCACGTCTGCTGCAAAGACCTGCTTTTGTCCCTCGACAGACAAAAGTGTATTGATTTGACCACTGTGAACAAGACCTGATGGAAATACCTCGGCCACCGTCCGCGCACGTTTGCCTACCAAATCGCGCGCCGCGTCATTCATATGTAAAATCGTGCCATTTCGCCCAATTGTCAGGGCTGCCAAACGCCTCGAAGCCAACAACTCATCTGGCGCAAACACCCTCCACAGCAGCACACCACTGAACATAAATCGCACCATTAGCCTGACGCGGCCAGCCGATGTCATCACCTCCTCTTCGGCAACCCCGACGGTTAAAGCACGCGACTGCAATCGAAAAATCAGCGGGCCAGGCTGCGCCAAGAGGGTGCCTAACGCCTCTCCAAGCGTGTCTGCACCTGGATCTAAGCTACGGCGTGCAAGGCGGTTGGAAAACCGCACCGCGCCATCCTCATTGCATAGAAATGCAACCGAGGGCTCTTCCTCAATCATATCACGCAGAAACGTTTCCGCCTTGGCCCGGCGCGTTTTACTGAATGCCGACAAAAGGGCGAGGCCTGCCGCCAACGCCAAAAGGGTCATCGCCAAAGCGCGCATCGCCAGAGCCGCTTCGGGGGCCTTTATCACAAGCGCCAGCAGAGAGGCCGACACGCCAGAGAAAAGCACCATAGGGGCCGACACTCTTGCCTTCAGCCCCCCTGCTTCCAATTGCGTGTTCAGCTGCCCAATAGACCCCAAAGCGCACCTCTTTCACGGAGTTGGCCGGACTATGGCCGAGGTTCGTTAACAAACCCCTAACTCTGGAAAGAAGCTAAACTACTTTAAATTGAAAATAGAAACAAAAAAACCATCTCCAGAAGAATCTGGTAGCCACTGCTTTTGAAAGGCCAAACGCCATTTTCCGGGAAATTCGTCCAAAAAGGCTTCGACGATCTTCGTATTCTCCGCGTCAATCACAGAGCAAGTCGCATAAGCCAGCACCCCAGTTTTGCAAACAAGATCAGCCGCTTCTCGCAAGATTTTCGCTTGCACCACGTTTAAACGCGCCAAGTCCTCTTGACTGAAATTCCACTTAGCCTCTGGTGCGCGCCGCCAGGCCCCCGATCCCGAGCAAGGAACATCACACAAAACGAGATCATAAGGTCCATGCGCCGCAGCCTTACCCGGAACACAAAGCTGCACGCGCGCGCGGGCACGGCGCGCGCGCTCTGTCAGCGGCTGAAGTCGAGCCGAATTGATATCATGTGCAAAAAAACGCGCTTTGCTGCGCGCGGCCATAGCCAAAGACTTGCCACCTCCCCCAGCGCAAAAATCAAGCACACGGCCCGCATCTGGCAAGGGCAGCGCATCAATCACCGCTTGGCTGGACGCATCTTGTAACTCGATCAGTCCGTCCAAATAGGCACTATGCGCCGAAACCGCCCGAGCGCCTTCAATCACTGTCAGGGCCGTTTCCGATAGGGGGTTAATCTCGGTTGCTATGCCTGCCTCCGCCAACAACGCTTGTGCGGCTGCCCGAGAAATCCGCGCCGAATTAACCCGTAACGTAATGGGCGCACGATGACGCAAAGCCGCGATAGCCGCGGGTGCAGCCGCTCCAAGCGATCGCGTGAATGCTTCTTCAAGCCAGCCGGGAATATCCAGTAACTCTTCCGTAAGCAAAGGCGTGGTCAATTCGTCAGACGACAAGGGAAGAGGCGCATGGCCCTCGCCTGAAAACACCGAAGCGAGATCCAGACCATCAAGCCTGAGAAGACCCATCACCAAACCGCGCCCTGTTTTTGCGCCTCCGGCAGCCATGGCGCTGTCGCGACGGCGCAGCCCATCAAAGACAATATCACGGACTGCGGCACGATCTTTTGATCCTGCAAACCGATGAGAGCGCGCCCAATTGGTGAGCGCTTTCTCACTGGGTTGACCTGCGAGGATTGTGTCAAACACCTCGATCGCGGCCTGATAGCGGGCAGCGGGCGTCATGCCAACGTCCCGCCATCACCACCTGCAATCCGGTAGAGCGTTTGCATCAGCCGACCCGGTAGTTCGGGCTTTCCCGGGTAATTTGCACATCGTGCACATGGCTTTCCTTGAGCCCTGCCCCAGTAATCTTTACGAATTTGCAATCGCGACGCATCTCTTCAACTGTCGCACAGCCTGTATAGCCCATCGCAGCGCGCAAGCCGCCAACCATTTGGTGCAGCACTGCCGCGACTGTCCCCTTATATGGCACTTGGCCTTCGATACCTTCGGGAACCAGCTTATCAGAAGCCGCGTCTTTTTGGAAATATCGATCCGCTGACCCCCGGGCCATAGCGCCGAGCGAGCCCATCCCTCGATAAGCTTTGAACGAGCGACCATTCCACAAAATCACTTCACCCGGTGACTCGTCCGTGCCAGCAATAGCCGACCCTACCATGGCACAAGAAGCCCCTGCCGCAATCGCCTTTGCAAAATCGCCAGAATACTTGATGCCACCATCCGCGATCACCGGAATGTCCCCAGCAGCGCGCGAGGCATCCATAATCGCCGTTAACTGGGGCACACCAACCCCTGCCACAATCCGCGTGGTACAAATTGACCCTGGACCAATTCCGACTTTCACCGCATCCGCACCTGCGTCGATCAGAGCGCGTGTTGCCTCCGCAGTTGCCACGTTGCCAGCGATCACTTGCACCGTGCTCGAAAGTGCCTTTACCCGGCGCACAGCTTCGATAACGCCGGCGCTATGCCCATGCGCTGTATCGATCACCACGATATCACAGCCTGCATCAATCAATGCCTCAGAGCGCTCAAAGCCGCTGTCGCCTACGCCAGACGCCGCAGCAACACGTAACCGTCCCAAATGATCCTTACACGCCGTTGGGTTAAGAACGGCTTGTTCAGTATCTTTCAGCGTCAAGAGCCCGGTCAACTTGCCCTTGCCATCTGTCACCAGCAGCTTCTCGATCCGACGCGCCTTCATCAGGCTCTTGGCCTCTTCCAACTCCGCCGGTTCCGTCAACATAGCGAGGTTATCAGAGGTCATCATCACCCGCACAGGCGTGTCGTCAGATGTCGCAAACCGCATGTCACGGTTTGTCACGATGCCAACAATAAGACCCTTATCATCAACAACGGGAAAGCCGGTCACATTGTAACGCGCCTGCAATTCCTTTGCATCGGCAAGGGTTTGATCCGCTCGTAACGTAATCGGGTTATAGACGATCCCGCTCTCGAACCGCTTCACCCGCCGCACTTCCTGCGCCTGAGCGATCACATCGAGGTTCTTGTGGATTACCCCCATGCCGCCCGCTTGCGCCATTGCAATCGCCATACGAGCTTCGGTTACCGTGTCCATTGCAGAGGACAAAAGGGGGATATTGAGCACTATTGACCGCGTCACATGTGTGCGTGTGTCAGCAGAGGAAGGCAGTACGCTCGATGCCGCAGGCACAAGCAGAACATCATCAAACGTGAGGGCCTCACGAATCTCCATCGGGTCTCTCCTTGGAATGCGTCGCTTGGCGCTTCCCTATTACATGGATGTGTCCGGGGGAAAAGAGCCAATGGACCAAGAAATGCAGGTCATGCTCTTGTCACGCGTCTGCGCTTAGCTTCACATTGCCTCTCAGCAACGGAGTGGACCATGGCGAACCCCCTAGACACACTTCTCATCATCGATCTGACCCATGTGTTGGCAGGTCCCTTTGCCTCAATGACATTGGGAGATCTAGGTGCACGCGTCATCAAGGTCGAGCGCCCCGGAATAGGCGATGACACCCGCGCGTTCCCACCCTTCAAAGAGGGCGAAAGCGGCTATTTTGCCGCTATTAACCGTGGCAAAAACTCCATCGCGCTGGACCTTAAAGCGCCCGGTGATCGAGCCATTTTCGAGCGACTTTTGGCGCAGGCAGATGTTGTGATGGAAAATTATCGGCCCGGCGTGATGGAGACTCTGGGCTACGGATGGGACGAATTGCATGAACGTTACCCGCGCCTGATCTATGGCGCCGTCTCGGGCTTTGGCCATAGTGGCCCTGAGGCGCTCAAGCCCGCCTACGATATGGTCGTTCAGGCGCGCGGCGGGGTGATGTCGATCACCGGCGAGGAAGGCGGCCCACCTGTCCGTGTCGGCGCCTCAATCGGCGATATCGTCGCGGGGATGTATCTGACTCAAGGCATTCTGACCGCACTTTACCAACGCGAAAGCACGGGGTTGGGATGCAAGATTGATATTGCCATGCTTGACGCTCAATTAGCAATTTTGGAACATGCCGTGGCAATTGCCTCCGTCACCGGCGCGGCTCCCGGACCGACAGGCGCGCGGCATCCTTCAATCACACCATTCTCAACCTATCGTGCAGCGGATGGGTTTTTCGTCATTGCCGCAGGAAATGACGCGCTCTTTGCTAAACTATGCGATGCACTTGATCTGCCGGATCTGGCAAAAGACCTCCGCTTTGTAACCAACGCCGCACGTTGTGAAAATGTCGCCTTGCTCAAACGACTTATCGAAAGCCAAACGCTGAATGCTTCGCGCGCCCATTGGATCGCACGTCTTGAACGGTTCGGTGTGCCAACTGGCAAGGTGCAAAACGTTTCGGAAGCCTTGGAAGATCCTCAACTATTGGCGCGAAATATGGTGTTGCCAATCACGCCCCGTCCCGGTGGCCCAGCCTTCGTAGGGGCAGGCAACCCAATCAAAATGACAGGTCTCGAGGAGCGTGTGGCGCACCCCAGCTCGCCAGCACTGGATCAAGACCGTGCAACAATCCTGGAATGGCTTGCAGCAGCCGAAAAACAACAAACCGCCAAGAGTGACACCCTACCCAAAAAATGAATGTTTTGCGGGCGCCTTTTCAACGATTGCCGCGCCTGCCGCGAAAAGTGACGTAATCGGCCTTTCCTTCATCGCGCCCGCGCGTAGATTTGGCGCACGCAACAGGAGCCCTCCATGACCACTGACCATCTTGTGATCTTTACGCCCTCCGGCAAGCGGGGCCGCTTCCCCGCCGGAACGCCCGTGCTTCATGCGGCACGGCAATTGGGAGTGGACTTGGACTCAGTTTGCGGCGGGCGCGGCATCTGTTCAAAATGCCAAATTACCCCGTCTTACGGCGAGTTTCCTAAACATGGCGTCACTGTAGAAGCCACAGCTTTGACCGAATGGAACTCCGTCGAAGAGCGTTATAAATCCAAACGCGGCATGATTGATGGTCGCCGCCTTGGCTGCCAAGCCAAAGTGACAGGCGACGTAGTCATCGACGTGCCTCCTGAAAGCCAAGTGCACCGTCAAGTCGTGCGAAAGGCCGCCACGCTGCGCGCAATCACCATGGACCCTGCGACGCGGCTTTACTTCATCGAAGTCCGCCAACCCGATATGGAAGAACCCACAGGTGATCTCGAACGGATCGCCGAAGCCCTGCGTGAGCAATGGCAAGTAGAAGCCGTGCGAGCCGATGTCTCTGTTCTCGCCAAACTTCAGCCGGTGCTTAGGAAAGGACAATGGCAGATCACCGTGGCCTTGTTCCAAGACCATCGTGGCGACAGCCCTCGGATCGTGGAAGTCTGGCCCGGCTTACATGAAGCCGGTCTCTATGGCTTGGCCATAGACCTTGGGTCTACTACGATTGCGGCTCATCTTTGCGATCTCACCAATGGCGAAGTAAAGGCCTCCTCAGGCGTAATGAACCCGCAAATTCGCTTTGGCGAAGACCTGATGAGCCGGGTGTCCTATGCGATGATGAACCCCAATGGCGCTGCAGAAATGACCAAAGCCGTGCGTCTTGCCATCAACGGTTTGGCACAGACACTGGCAACCGAGGGCAATGTCGAGCCAGACTTGATCCTAGAAACCGTGATCGTCTGCAATCCCGTGATGCACCACCTCTTGCTTGGCATCGATCCTGTGGAATTGGGCCAAGCCCCCTTTGCTTTGGCCACGTCGTCATCGCTTTCCCTCAACGCCAGCGAGTTGGAACTGACAGAGTTAAATCCGCGCGCGCGCGCTTATATTCTGCCATGTATCGCAGGCCATGTCGGCGCAGACGCCGCCGCTGTCGCACTCTCAGAAGAACCCAACAAATCCAAAGATCTGGCTCTGATTGTTGATGTTGGCACGAATGCCGAAATCCTCTTGGGCAATGTTGAGAAAGTGCTCGCATGCTCCTCCCCCACGGGTCCGGCCTTTGAGGGCGCACAAATCAGTTCGGGACAGCGCGCCGCACCGGGCGCCATTGAACGGATTGAAATCGACCCCGTAACCAAAGAGCCGCGCTTCCGCATTATCGGCGTTGACGCATGGTCCGATGAAGCCGGTTTTGCCGAACATGCTGGAGCGACGGGCATCAGCGGGATCTGTGGCTCTGGCATTATCGAAGCCGTTGCAGAAATGCGAATGGCTGGCATTGTCGACGCATCAGGCTTGATTGGTTCGGCAGACCAAGTAGGCACCGCGCGATGCATCCCCGAAGGACGCACCCATGCCTATGTGATCTTCGATGGTCGCAGCGATGGAGGCCCCCTGATCTCTGTGACCCAAGGCGATATCCGCGCCATACAACTTGCCAAATCGGCACTTTACGCAGGCGCACGTCTCCTGATGGACGAATTGAAGGTGGAGAAGGTGGACCGCGTTGTTCTTGCAGGGGCCTTCGGCGCCCATATCAGCCCAAAACACGCGATGGTCTTGGGCATGATCCCGGATGTGCCGCTCGAGAAAGTCACCAGCGCAGGCAATGCCGCAGGTACCGGAGCCCGTATCGCCCTGCTCAACCGCTCTTCCCGTGGCGAGATCGAAGCCATTGTGCACCAGATCAAGAAGGTCGAAACCGCGATCGAACCCCGTTTTCAGGAACATTTCGTCAATGCCTCGGCGATCCCGAACTCGGTAGAGCCATTCCCTGAATTGGCAAAGGTCGTCACCCTTCCTGACGTCTCGTTCAATACCAAAGGTGATCGCGAAGGCGGGCGGCGTCGGCGGGGGTAACACAGCTCTACTTTGCCGCAGCAGGCTTCGGCTCGATAGCCTCCAGAGTGTGCAAAATCGCTGTGTTGAGCGTGGCCCAATCGGGCAGCCGCCCTTCTAAATAATCGGCCTCTGCTTGGCGCAATAGCTGCGCCAAGCGTGCCGCACCACAGGTTGCAGCCAACCCGGCCAGCGCATGAATCTTCGTACGCTCAACGGGCCGGCCCGCTTGTAAATGCATCAAAAGCTGCTGCGCTTGCTCGCCCAAACCCTCAAGCGCTCGGTCAAAGGCCTGACCACCAATTGCCGCAACCAACTCCTCCGAGTGCTTTGCATCCAATACTGCCACATCTCCTTGGGATTCCACGGGCGGCACAAACTTGCCCGCCAGCGCCTCCCTCAAGCGGATCAGCGAAACAGGCTTGGTCAATACATTGTCAAACCCAACCTTGAGAAAAGCGTCGCGCTCTTCCGGGAAGGCATGCGCGGGAAGCGCCAAAATGAGTGTGCGCGCCGAGGGCCCCTGCCCGCCACGAATTTGCACAGTGGCCTCCACGCCGCTCAGGCGCGGCATTTGAATATCCATGAGAATGGCATCAAATTTTTGATTGCTTGCCGCTTCAACGCCCTCGACCCCATCACGTGCCTCACGCACACTATGACCGTCCCTCTCCAGAATTTGCCGCAAAACCAGTCGATTGATGGCGTTGTCCTCAACGATCAACACATTCTGCGGGGCCAGCTTTAGACAATGCAAACCTCCGACCTGCAAACTGTCCTCCGCAACGGGCTCTTGCGTCGAACGCTCCAGCGGAACTCGCACCCAAAAGAGTGATCCTTCCCCCTCCTCGCTTTCCACACCAAAACTGCCCCCCATGGCATCTACAAGCCGTCGAACAATCCCCAGCCCAAGCCCAGATCCCTCAATGTATTCCTCTTGCCCCGCCTCAACTCGCACAAAATCTTCAAAAACCGTCTCAATCTTATCCGCCGGAATTCCGCGTCCGGTATCAAGCACCTGAAACTCCATCTGGACAGGCGAAGAGCGATGCCCGGAAACTTCCAGAGTTATTTCGCCATCTTTGGTAAACTTGATCGCATTGCCCAAAAGATTTGACAAAATCTGGCGCAACCGCGCCGCATCTGCCTGAAAACTCCCCCTAGCCGATTGATCCACCAACAGGTTCAAACGATTGCCACCAGCCTGCGCTTGCGGCCTGAGACTAAAGATCAGGTCCGCTGCCAGTTTTTCAATATCCACAGGTGATTGAACCACCTTAGGGCCATTGGCTTCAAACCGTGCGATATCCAGAACGTCATTGACGTGATGCAACAACAACGCGCTCGATTGCTCCAAGATCTCCATATTGGCCTTTTGGCCAGCCGCGATCATCTCATCCCGCACCAACTCGACAACGCCCAGAATACCATTCAAGGGCGTTCGCATCTCGTGACTCATCACGGCCATAAAATGAGACTTTGCCCGCTGCCCCGCCAGAGCTTCATCCCGAGACAGGCGCAAATCCTGCTCCCCGGTTAGCCGCGCAGTGACATCACGCACAAAAAACACCACCACCGAAACGCCGCGCGTGTCCTCATGGCCTAAGGAAATATCAGCCGGAAAACGTGAGCCGTCTCGCCGTTCGGCAAGCGCTTCAAAGCTATGCTTGGCAAACAGATCTGGCCCAATTTCAATTTGCTCACCGGTCTTGCGCCAAAACAGCAAGTCCGAAATCGCCGCAACCGTCAGCCTCCCGTCCGCGACACCAAAGAGCTGGCGCGCCGCAGGGTTCATTTCGGTGATCCGTCCAGCCCGGTCTGTGACGATCACCCCATCAGGGGACGTCTCCAAGATCGTGCTGATCCGCTCAGAGGCCCGATTGGCCGCAATACCGCGTTCGCGTGCAATCCGGTAAAGCCGAAAAAACATCACCGCCAAACCGGCCAATACCGAAATCAGCGCAAGCGTCACCAGTGCCAGCCGTTGCAGCAAAAGCAAAATCTCTGTACGCCCCTGCTCGCTTAAGGTCGCCAACAGAACATTGGTCTCGATCGACGCCATTCGCACGAGGTCGCGAATGGCCACCGTATCGTGCAGAACCCCCTCCAATACAGCCGCCAACTCAGGATCAGGCTTATCCATCGCCGCAGCGATCCCCTGCACCTTTGCAAATGCTTGCGAGATTTTCTCATAAGCCCCTGCATCCCTTAGCGCCTCACGATACAGGGGTGCCTCGATCAACGTATTCAATCGCGCAAAAAGCACGTCGAACCAAACTCTCAACTCCGAAAAGTCCGCCCGGATCGGTTCTCCATCCTGGCCCGCAATCTTTTGAAGAGCGACCGCTCGATCCAACCGATTGCGAAATTCAAGATACTCAACCTCTAAGCTAGACACCGTCCAGAACGTATTTTCGGATCGCGACGTCGCCAGTTCATCAAGCCGCGCGGATACAGACCTCGCAAAAATCACGGCCAAAATCAGCAAAACGCCGACGATCAACACGATAGTCGGCAGCTGCACTTTTGGCCAAAATGATTGCTCTTGGCGCGAAACCATCGCCTAAATCCCCCTTACCAAGCCCTCAATAGGTCTGGATCAAGGCACGACGGCAATATCTGTAATCTGCCAGATCGACTGAGCAAAAATCAGCTCTGTTTGAAACTCACGACCTCGATCATAGGGAAACACCAGCCATAGCGGCCCCTTGTCCCGTCGGGTCAAGGCCGTGCCATTCCGCGTCCTAGCCAAGATCGGCACATCGGCCATTAATTCCTCAAAACTCATCTCGATAAAATAGCCGTTGATTGCGGTCAGCTCCACCATTCCGCCCGTGGCTCCAAGGCTCTCAAGCAGGACACGCAGAGAGGGGCCTTCAAGAACTTGAATGCCTTCTGTCCAAATTGTTGAGGTCTCGTAGCGCTCAGTCGGAAGCTTATTCAATTCCTCATCGCTGATCTCATGGATTGTACCGCCAACAGCGACCTTCACCAGAATATCGGCACCAGCCATCTGGCCACCGAGGCACAGCCAACCTGCCAAAATAAAAAATACCAACTTTTGCCCAGCAGCTTTCCACCGCTTAATGCAAAAATGCATCAATGAGATACCCATGCCACCACCTTCTCACGGAACCAAACGAAGCAATGATAAGTGGAAAAAGTCAAAAGGTCACGAATTGAGTTCCAAAGGGGAAATACCTACTCTTAAGGATGAGTTGATAATCCATTCATCAATGAGAGAATTAGCAGCGTCTATATGTGTGGATTACGAATACCATCCACTTTTCGGAAGTGTTTTTCTTAATCATGTCACGATTGCTAATTGCGGACGACCACGACCTGGTCCGCAGCACCTTAGCTGTAATGCTGCGAGAAAAAGGCGGCTATGACGTCATCGAAGGCTCGGACATGTGGGGCGCGATGAAGGAAATCCATTCCGACGCCCCCCCCGATATCGCACTGCTGGACTTC
>DOOI01000191.1:17800-18188 GCA_003512825.1 Paracoccaceae bacterium
CACTGCTGGACTTCTCGATGCCGGGCATGAGTATTCCCGAAACTCTGAAACAAGCCGTTCAAGCGATGAATTCCAAACCTGTCGCACTGCTCACGGGCACAGGAACGCCTGAGATCGCGCGCCGCGCGCTTGATCTTGGGGTGCGGGGGTTTCTAACCAAAAATATGCGCCCCGAAGAACTTCTGGAGAGTGTGCGCCAGCTTTTGGCCGGACGGGCCGTCATTGCCGACGAGATCGCAGCAGCACTCGGAAAACACTCAGAAGCCCCTCACCTGACCCCTCGCGAGGTCGATGTTCTCAAAGGGCTCTGCAATGGCTATTCCAACAAAGAAATTGCGCGGGAGTTAGAGGTGCAAGAAGTCACCGTCAAACTGCATGTCAAAACTCT
>DOOI01000074.1 GCA_003512825.1 Paracoccaceae bacterium
CGGAAGCGACCCTGCTTGCCCTTGAGCATGTCGGAGAGCGACTTCAGCGGACGCTTGTTCGCCCCCGTGATGACCCGGCCACGACGGCCGTTGTCGAAGAGCGCATCGACCGACTCTTGCAGCATCCGCTTTTCGTTGCGAACGATGATATCGGGCGCACGCAGCTCGATGAGGCGCTTGAGACGGTTGTTGCGGTTGATGACGCGACGATACAGATCGTTGAGGTCGGAGGTCGCGAAACGACCGCCGTCCAGCGGAACAAGGGGGCGCAGTTCTGGTGGGATCACCGGGATCACCGTCAGCACCATCCACTCGGGACGATTGCCCGACTCGAGGAAAGATTCCACGACCTTGAGGCGTTTGATGATCTTCTTTGGCTTCAACTCGCCAGTGGCTTCGGCCAATTCCGCGCGAAGCTTTTCGGCTTCTGCGTCGAGGTCGATCTGAGCCAGCAATTCGCGAATGGCTTCTGCGCCGATGTTCGCGGTGAACGCATCGGTGCCAAACTGGTCTTGTGCGTCGAGGAACTCTTCTTCGGTCATCAACTGGCCGTAGGTGAGATCGGTCAGGCCGGGCTCAATCACGACATAGTTTTCGAAGTAGAGGATGCGCTCGAGATCGCGCAGGGTCATGTCGAGCATCAGGCCGATGCGCGACGGCAGCGACTTGAGGAACCAGATGTGGGCAACAGGCGAGGCCAGTTCGATATGGCCCATACGCTCGCGGCGCACTTTCTGGAGCGTGACTTCAACGCCGCACTTTTCGCAGACAACGCCGCGATATTTCATGCGCTTATATTTGCCGCAGAGGCACTCGTAATCTTTGATCGGGCCAAAGATACGGGCGCAGAAGAGGCCGTCCCGCTCTGGCTTGAACGTGCGGTAGTTGATGGTTTCTGGCTTTTTGATCTCGCCATAGGACCACGACAGAATCCGCTCGGGCGATGCCAACGAGATCTTGATCTCGTCAAACACCTTGGGTGGCGTCAGCGGGTTAAACGGGTTGTTGGTCAGTTCCTGGTTCATTTTGTCCTCATATCTGAGAGGGAAGCGGGGGAGTGGCAAGACGGGGGAAAACCCGCCCTGCCGCGAGAGACGTGGGGCGGGGCATTACCCCGCCGGGTGCGTCACTCATTTTCCTCCGCATCCAGGAGTTCCATGTTCAGGCCGAGGCCGCGGACTTCCTTGACGAGCACGTTAAAGCTCTCTGGAATGCCTGCTTCGAAGTTATCCTCACCCTTGACGATCGACTCGTAGACCTTGGTCCGGCCTGCTACGTCATCCGACTTCACCGTCAGCATTTCCTGTAGGGTGTAGGCGGCGCCGTAAGCTTCAAGCGCCCAGACTTCCATCTCCCCGAAACGCTGACCGCCGAATTGAGCTTTACCGCCCAAAGGCTGCTGCGTGACGAGCGAGTATGGACCAGTCGAACGCGCGTGGATCTTGTCGTCGACAAGGTGGTGAAGCTTAAGAATATACTTCACGCCCACGGTCACCTTACGGCTGAATTGCTCACCCGTGCGCCCATCAAAGAGCACCGACTGACCCGTTGTGTCGAAGCCTGCACGCGCAAGCGAGTCGTTCACATCCGCTTCCTTGGCACCGTCGAAGACCGGGGTTGCAATCGGAACACCGCGCGTGACGTTTGCCGCAGCATCCACCAGCGTTGTTTCGTCCATACCCTTGATGCCTTCTTCGTAGACGTCATCGCCATAAGCATGGCGCATGGCGTCACGAACCGGGGTCAGGTCGCCTGTGCGACGGTAGTCACCAAGCGCGTCATCGATCCGCAGACCCAGACCACGTGCGGCCCAGCCCATATGCGTTTCGAGGATCTGACCGACGTTCATACGCGACGGCACGCCAAGTGGGTTAAGGCAGATGTCAACGGGCGTACCATCCGCGAGGAACGGCATGTCTTCGCGCGGCACAACTTTCGAAACGACACCCTTGTTTCCGTGACGGCCGGCCATCTTATCGCCCGGCTGCAGCTTACGCTTCACCGCAACAAAGACCTTGACCATTTTCATCACGCCCGGAGGCAGATCGTCGCCACGACGGACTTTCTCGACCTTGTCTTCAAAGCGATTATCAAGCGTGCGTTTTTGCGCTTCATATTGCTCGTTGAGGGCCTCAACAATCTTGGCATCGTCTTCGTCGGCCAGAGCCAACTGCCACCACTGACCGCGGCTCAGCGAGGACAGCAGATCTTCGTCGATTACCGAGTTTGGCTTGATGCCCTTCGGCCCCTTCACCGCGGACTTACCGAGGATCATCGACTTCAAACGCGCGTAAATGTTGCGCTCAAGGATCGCCAGCTCGTCGTCGCGGTCACGCGCCAGACGTTCGACTTCGTCGCGCTCGATCTGGAGCGCACGCTCGTCTTTGTCCACGCCATGACGGTTGAACACGCGCACTTCTACGACGGTGCCGTAGTCGCCAGGCTTCACACGCAGCGAAGTATCGCGCACGTCGGAGGCTTTTTCCCCGAAGATGGCGCGCAAAAGCTTCTCTTCCGGCGTCATCGGGCTTTCGCCCTTGGGGGTGATCTTGCCCACAAGGATATCGCCCGGCTGCACTTCGGCACCGATGTAAACGATGCCCGCCTCATCGAGGTTACGCAGCGCTTCTTCACCGACGTTTGGAATGTCGCGGGTGATTTCTTCTGGGCCGAGCTTGGTGTCACGCGCGGCGACTTCGAATTCTTCGATGTGGATCGAGGTGAACACGTCGTCAGAAGCGATACGCTCAGAGATCAGGATCGAGTCTTCGTAGTTGTAGCCGTTCCACGGCATGAACGCGACGAGCACGTTCTTGCCGAGTGCCAATTCACCCATGTCGGTCGATGGTCCATCGGCAATGACTTCGCCCTTGCTCACCCGATCACCCACCTTCACCAGCGGACGCTGGTTGATGCAGGTGTTTTGGTTCGAGCGCTGGAACTTGCGAAGACGATAGATGTCTACGCCCGCGTCGCCCAACTCGAGGTCCTCAGTGGCGCGGACCACGATACGCTGCGCGTCCACTTGGTCGATGATACCACCGCGCTTGGCCATGATGGCCGCGCCAGAGTCGCGCGCCACAACGGCCTCGATCCCCGTGCCCACCAATGGCGCTTCGGCGCGCAACAGAGGAACGGCCTGACGTTGCATGTTCGAGCCCATGAGAGCGCGGTTGGCGTCGTCGTTTTCGAGGAACGGGATGAGCGATGCCGCGACCGAAACCAGCTGTTTTGGCGAGACGTCGATCAGGTCAACCTGTTCGCGGGGAGCCAAAGTGTAGTCGCCCGACTGACGCGTGGTAACGAGTTCGTTCACGAACGCGCCCTTGTCGCTCAGCGTGGCGTTGGCCTGCGCGATTGTGTGCCGCATTTCTTCGGTGGCCGACATGTAATGGACTTCATCTGTCACCTGACCGTCTTTGACGACGCGGTACGGTGTTTCGATGAACCCATATTTGTTGACGCGGGCGAAGGTTGCCAGCGAGTTGATCAGACCGATGTTCGGGCCTTCCGGCGTTTCAATCGGGCACATACGGCCATAATGGGTTGGATGAACGTCGCGAACTTCGAAGCCTGCGCGCTCGCGGGTCAAACCGCCTGGTCCAAGGGCCGACAGACGACGCTTGTGCGTCACTTCCGAGAGCGGGTTGGTCTGGTCCATGAACTGCGACAGCTGAGAGGAGCCGAAGAATTCACGCACTGCTGCCGCGGCGGGCTTGGCGTTGATCAAATCCTGCGGCATCACCGTGTCGATTTCGACCGAAGACATCCGCTCCTTGATCGCGCGTTCCATCCGCAGAAGGCCAACGCGATACTGGTTTTCCATCAATTCGCCGACCGAGCGCACCCGACGGTTGCCCAAGTGGTCGATGTCGTCAATCTCGCCTTTGCCGTCACGCAGCTCGACCAAGGCCTTGATGCAGGCCACGATATCGTCACGATCCAGTGTGCGCTGTGTGTCGGGCTTGGCCAGATCAAGACGCATGTTCATCTTCACACGGCCAACAGCCGAGAGGTCATAGCGCTCGCTATCGAAGAAGAGCGTGTCAAAGAGCGATGACGCGGCTTCAACGGTTGGAGGCTCACCCGGACGCATGACGCGATAGATGTCCAGAAGGGCGCCATCACGGTTCATGTTCTTATCGGCAGCCATCGTGTTGCGGATATAGGCACCCACGTTGACGTTATCGATGTCGAGGACTGGGACGGTAGAGATGCCAGCGTCCAGCAGCTCTTTCAGCGAGCCGCCCGAAACTTCGCCATCACGGCCATGATCAAGCGTCAGCTCATCACCAGCTTCGACATAGATCGCGCCGTTTTCTTCGTTGATGATGTCCTTGGCGACGAATTTGCCGAGGATCTGGTCATACGGCACCAGAAGGTGGGTGACCTTGGCTTCGTCCTTGAGCTTCTTCACAAGACGCGGCGTTACTTTGTCGCCGGCTTTGCAAATCACTTCGCCCGTTGCTGCATCGACCAGATCATAGGTCGGGCGCGTGCCGCGTGCGCGATCGGGGAAGAAGCGGGTGACCCAGCCACGACCGCCTTTTGCCAGCTCGTAATCTACGGTCTGATAATAGGCATCCATGATGCTTTCTTGATCAAGGCCAAGCGCATAAAGCAGGGTTGTTACGGGGAGTTTCCGGCGACGGTCGATCCGCGCGAAAACCATATCCTTGGCGTCGAATTCAAAATCGAGCCACGAGCCGCGGTAGGGGATAATACGGCAAGCGAAGAGCAGTTTACCCGAGGAGTGGGTCTTGCCCTTGTCATGGTCGAAGAACACGCCCGGGCTACGGTGCATCTGAGACACGATCACGCGCTCGGTGCCGTTTACCACGAAGGTGCCATTCAACGTCATCAAAGGCATATCGCCCATGAACACGTCTTGTTCCTTGATGTCTTTGACGGACTTCGCGGCCGTATCTTCGTCGACATCGAACACGATCAAACGCAGCGTGACCTTCAAGGGCGCGGCATAGGTCATGTCGCGCTGCATGCATTCTTCGACGTCATACTTGGGCTTTTCCAGCTCATATTTGACGAATTCGAGAATGGAGGTCTCGTTGAAGTCCTTGATCGGGAATACCGATTGGAAAACGCCCATAAGGCCCTCTCCGTCGCGCGGCTTCGGCCCATCGCCCGAGTTCAGGAACAGATCATATGAGCTTTTCTGCACCTCGATGAGGTTTGGCATTTCCAAAACTTCACGGATCTTGCCGTAATATTTCCGAAGACGTTTCTGGCCGAGGAAGGTCTGAGCCATGGTCGATGTCACCTTTCGTTTCCCATGGAAAGCGCGCGCCGTCGGGCTACGGCCACGCTCCCCTGAAACCGGCGGTCCGGATCTATTCACGGCTACTGTCCCACCAGTAGCCTCCCGATCCGAAAACCTCGCCTCAGAGAAAGTCCCACGCGGGGGCACTCTCTGAGACAGGTTAAGCTGGCCCCGGATCACCCGGAGCCAGCCTGAATTGCCTCCGGGCGAACCCGGCGGAAATTACTTCAGCTCGACCTTGGCGCCAGCCGCTTCGAGCTTCTTCTTCAGGTCTTCGGCATCTGCCTTGGACGCGCCTTCTTTGACAGCCTTGCCGCCGGCCTCTACGAGGTCCTTGGCTTCTTTCAGGCCGAGACCGGTGATCGCGCGCACTTCTTTGATCACGTTGATCTTGTTTGCGCCTGCGTCGACGAGGATTACGTCGAATTCGGTCTTTTCTTCAGCCGCTTCGGCAGCTGCGGCGGGGCCAGCAGCCATCATCACAGCGCCGCCAGCAGCGGGCTCGATGCCGTAGTCGTCCTTGAGGATTTGCTTCAGTTCCTGTGCCTGCAGCAGCGTGAGGTTCACGATTTGCTCGGCGAGTGCTTTAAGATCAGCCATTTTTCCGTTTCCGTTCGTTTAGATGTGTTCCAACGTGCGAGTTAAAAACCCCACGCAGATCTCGGGTTGCTCACGCAGCCGCCTTGTCCTCGATTGTGGACAAGATGGACGCGATATTCGAAGCAGGTGCGCCAATTGCGCCGGCGACGTTGGAAGCAGGTGCGCCGATTGCAGCCACGATCGAAGCGATAAGCTCCTCGCGCGACGGCAGTTTCGACACGGCTTCAACGCCAGCACGGTCAAGAGCCGTTCCGCCCATTGCACCGCCAAGGATTTCGAACTTCTTGTTCTCCTTGGCGAACTCCTCAACCACCTTGGCCGCAGCCACGGGATCTTCGGAGAAGGACAAAACGGTCATGCCCGTCAGCAAATCACCAATGCTTTCGCAAGGCTTTCCCTGAAGGGCGATCTTGGCGAGCCTGTTCTTGGCGACACGCACGCCACCGCCCGCAAGACTCATCTTTGCGCGCAGGGCCTGCATTTCAGCAACCGTAAGACCTACGTAGTGGGCTACGACCACGACGCCAGAGCTTTCAAAGATCTGGCCGAGTTCCTCGACCACTTTCTCTTTCTGGGCTCTATCCACAGTTTTACTCCAAGTTTGGGGTTTCCCCCGGCTCAAGTTTGGCGGTGTTTCCACCGCCGTTCGGGTCCATTTCAGGGTCCCGAGCCTAGATCACCCGTGGGACACATCCCGCGGAAAATTTATCTCGTTCCCCATCTCAGGAAGGACTTAGCAAGGTTTCCCCCAGCCCTCCGTCTCGGACAGGACGGGGCGTTGCCGCCCCGTCATTCTGCGCCCCATCGGGAGCGCCGAATTCATAAATTACTGCGCGGTTGCCGAAGCAATATCCACAGAAACGCCGGGGCCCATCGTCGAAGAGATCGAAACCTTCTTCATGTAGGTGCCTTTTGCGCCAGTGGGCTTGGCCTTTTGAACGGCGTCAACGAAAGCGCGGATATTTTCCACCAGCTTCGCTGCGTCGAAAGAGGCTTTGCCAACGCCACCATGGATGATCCCGGCCTTTTCGACGCGGAACTGAACTTCGCCACCCTTGGCATTCTTCACGGCCTGAGCGACGTCCATCGTTACTGTGCCAACCTTGGGGTTCGGCATCAGGTTACGCGGACCGAGCACCTTACCCAGACGACCAACGATTGGCATCATGTCAGGCGTTGCGATGCAGCGATCAAAGTCGATCGTGCCGCCAAGGACGGTTTCCATCAGGTCTTCTGCACCGACGACGTCTGCGCCAGCGGCCTTGGCTTCATCAGCCTTGGCGCCACGTGCAAACACAGCCACACGCACGGTCTTGCCGGTGCCGTTAGGCAGGCCAACAACGCCACGCACCATCTGGTCTGCGTGACGCGGGTCAACGCCGAGGTTCACTGCAACTTCGATGGTTTCGTCAAATTTGGCGGTCGAGCTGGATTTAACCAAAGCGACGGCGTCTTCGAGCGACAGGTTTTCTTTGCCGACGAATGCTTCACGGGCTGCGCGAACGCGTTTTCCGAGTTTTGCCATTTTACTTCACCTCGATGCCGATAGAGCGCGCGGAACCCAGAATGATCTGCATTGCGGCTTCGATGTCATTGGCCGAAAGGTCACGCATCTTGGTTTCGGCGATTTGGCGAACCTGCGCCACAGTCACCGAACCAGCAACGTCACGTCCGGGCTTTGCAGAGCCCTTGGGACGGTTACGCTTGCCAACGGGCGGCAGACCTGCGGCCTTCTTCAGCAGGAAGGACGCGGGGGGCGTCTTGATTTCCATGGTGAAGGATTTGTCTTGGTAATACGAGATCACGGTTGGGCAAGGCGAACCTGGCTCCATATCTGCGGTCTTGGCGTTGAACGCCTTGCAGAATTCCATGATGTTGATGCCGCGCTGACCCAATGCAGGACCGACGGGCGGGGAGGGGTTGGCTTGTCCGGCTTTCACCTGGAGCTTCAGCTTCCCGATCAGTTTCTTGGCCATTTGGCCTCTCCTTTTTTCCAACAAACCCCTGACGCGTCAGAGGCTTCCTAGTTGTGTGGTGCGGGTTGGTGCGCGCGCGCCCCTCGCCTCCCACGCTCTTCGCGTCAGGCCTGTTTGGCGACCTGCGTGAACTCCAATTCAACGGGTGTCTCGCGTCCAAAGATCGACACTGCGACCTTAAGGCGTTGAGCTTGCTCGTCGATTTCCTCGATCATGCCATCGAAGCCCTCGAAGGGGCCGTCGGCTACTTTGACTTTTTCGCCGATCTCGAAGCGGATCAGGGTGCGTGGGGCTTCTTCGCCCTCTGCGACGCGACCCAAGATGGCTTGCACTTCGGCATCGCGCATCGGCATGGGGCGGCCTTGCGGGCCCAAGAAACCGGTGACGCGATTGATGTTGGAGATGAGGTGGAAGCCACGATCAGACATTTCCATCCGCACCAAAACATAGCCCGGCATGAAGCGACGCTCGGAGGTCACTTTCTTGCCACGGCGAATCTCGATGACTTCTTCGGTCGGAACGAGGACTTCCTCGATCTCGGCCTCAAGACCCTTTTCGATCACCGATTGACGGATTTGCTCGGCCACTTTCTTCTCGAAATTCGAGAGAACGCTTACCGAATACCAACGCTTCGCCATCTGGACCTCAGTTCCCGTCTTGGAGCCGCAATGGCTCTTCGTCATTATTTTCAAACACTTGCCCGGCATAAGCCGAAACAAAAACACGGCGCGCAACCGAATCGCCGCGCACCATGGTGTCCTGAACAGGGGGCCAATTACCGTTTGGTGACAGCAAAGGCAAGCCTGCAAAGGATTTTTTCACCTTTCGCGCGATCAGCTTCCGAAGACGTTGAGCGTGGCTTGCAGGCCGGACTTGATTGCGATGTCGACCAGCGAGAAAAACAGTGCTGTGATGGCCGAAAGCACGAAGACCATCACGGTGGTCAACAGCACTTCGCGGCGGGTCGGCCAGACGATTTTTGCAATTTCCGCGCGGGTTTGTTGCACGAATTGGAAGGGGTTCGTCTTGGTAGCCATGGTTTCACTCGCCTCTAGGATCGGGGTCAGATACGCCCCTTCCCCCGTAAATTCAAGGTATGGTTTGCGTATGGGTGGCGTCTGGTTTGCGTCATGACCTAAAACCAACCGTTCAGTCAGGTTTGAGGCGCGTAAATCGGTGTTGAATCCCCCCGCACAGACGGTGCGGCGCAAGGTGAGAGCAGACGCTGGCGTGGATTTCGTCCTTGGCAGGGGCAGCAGGGTTCGAACCCGCGACCTACGGTTTTGGAGACCGTCGCTCTACCAGCTGAGCTATACCCCTACAGGACGAGGCTCGGGATAGGGCAAGGCGCGGGGGGAATCAAGGGCTGAAATGACGCCACCGCCCCACCTTTTTCAGCCCTCATGCCGCGCGACAAAACCGGGGGCTGGCGACAGTGCCCGCATCAAAGAGCCGGGCAATTTCACCATCCTGCAACGCCAGCACATCGCCCAGCACTTCTTCGGTGTGTTGACCAAGGCATGGGGCGGCTTTGGGCGCGGTGCGGGGAGCCGCAGAGAAGGTGCTCGGCAAGCCCGGCACCGGATAGGCCCCCTGCCCCGGCTGTGCTTGCATCGAAAAGAGCGGGTTGTCGGGCGAGAGATCGGGATCCTCGGCCACGGCTTCTTTCAAGGTGCGGAAAGGTGCCCAAGTCAGACCGCCTGCTTCCAGAAGCGGGGCGACTGCGCTGCGCGGGCGGGTGGCAAACCATGGTGCGAGAATCGCGGTAATCTGGTGGCGAAGCCGCCAGCGGGTGCCTTCGTCGTTAAGGTCTGCTTTGGCGGCGGCGGCAAGGGCCGACATCGCTATATTGGTGTCAGTCACCTTGACCAAGCCCCGCCATTGGCGGTCGGTCAATCCGATGACCATCACACGCTGGCCGCAGGCGCAGAGAAAATCGTGACCATAAGCGCCATAGAGTGCATTTCCGGCCTTCTCGCGTGGGGTGGGGTTCAGGACGGCATCGCCAATCATTCCGAGATGGCCCAAGGTGGCCGCAGCCACATCTTTGAGGGAGAGTTCAACATCTTGCCCCTGCCCCCGACGCAAGCGGTGGCGTTCGGCGGCAAGCAGCGAAGAGACCACAAGATTTCCCGCGATCAAATCCCATGCGGGCAGCGCGGAAGCAATCGGGCCATCATGGCCTTCTGGGCCAGTCATGTCGGGAATCCCAAGTGCGGGATTTACCGTGTAATCCACTTGCGGACGGCCATGTCGGTCACCTGTCAGGGTGACCATGATCAGATCGGCGCGGTGGCGCACGAGGCTTTCATAATCCATCCAGCCGCGCACGCGCAAATTGGTCAGAAAGAGCCCGGCATCGTCACCGGGCGCGGTGATAAGGCGCGTGACCAATTCTTGGCCTTCTGGGGTCTTCATGTTTACTGCGATGGATTTCTTGCCCTTGTTCAGGCCATCCCAGAACAGGCTTTGACCTGTCGGGCCAAGCGGCCAGCGCCCGGCGTCCAAACCGCCTTCGAGGCGATCGAAACGGATCACGTCGGCCCCCATCTGCGCCAGCGTCATGCCTGCGAGGGGGACGGCGACGAAAGCAGAGCCTTCGACAATGCGGAGGCCTTTGAGAAGACTGGTCATGCGGTATCCTTTGTCAATCGAGCCAGCGCGCGGTGGCTTGCATGCCTTGATGTCCAGCCGGGGCGACCGTGCAGAGATCAAGAGCGCCGTCATTCTGCCCGGTGCCCGGTGTTCCCATCAGGCGCAGATCATCGGTGTGAAAGAGCGGGTGCACACCGCGGAAGCGGAAAGCGGCG
>DOOI01000072.1:0-288 GCA_003512825.1 Paracoccaceae bacterium
AAATATTTCTGGGTTTTCTCGGGGAGTGGATTGAGCGGCGGCAGATCAAGGGCGGTGGGTGATTTCAGGCTCATTTCGTATCCTCCGGGTGCATTCTGTAATGATAAGTGCCAGCTTCAACGAAGCCTGCGCCTGCGTAAAGGGCGCGCGCGCTGGCATTGCTTGCCTCGACGGCAAGACCAATGTGGGTGCCGCCTTCGGCAAGGGTCCAACGGGCGGCCATCGTCAGTGCGTTCATCGCCATGCCTTGGCGACGCTGAGGCGGCAGAACATAGAGCGCATGCAACT
>DOOI01000072.1:570-19728 GCA_003512825.1 Paracoccaceae bacterium
CTGGATGCGCGCGATCATAGCCCAGAAAGCCCGCGCAGGCCGGGTGATCATTAAGCCGCCCCAACAGGGCCGCTTTGGGACATTGCGCGCGCATCATCACGGCGCGGCGCGGCGCAAGAATGCCGCCCTCTTCCCAGATATCATGCTGGATTGCCAAAGGTTCCCAGACAGTGAAAGCCCGCACGCGGGGCAGTTCAAGCGCGGCCAAGGGGGCCGCCGGAGCGACCATCATAACTGTGGCAGACACCGCAATGTAGCCACGTGAGGCGAGGGTCGCATCAAGGGCATCGTCGTGGGGAAAATCCGCTGCATCACGGCTTTGGCGGATCATGAACAATCGCGGACCGCCTTGGGCATGCATCGCGGCGATCGCGGCGTCGATCTCGGTTATTGTGGCGGTTTTGTCCGCCGTCGCGCAATTGCCGCGCCCGCCTGCGCCCGGCGCATGGCGCAGCGTGAAGGGGCCAAGAGTGCTCACGTTCTCGGCAGGCCACGTCAAATCCGAGGCAGCGAAAAGCGCGGGAGACGACGGCGCGTTCATGCGGGGAACAGTTTGGAGAGTTCTGTCATGGCTGCATCGACCTCGACCCCATTCGTGCCCCGGATCACGATATTGGCGCCGTAAATGCCATCGCGCTGAAACGGGTAGGAGCCGATGGACAGCGCGGGATAGCGTTCGGCCAAGGCGCCCAACGGCTCGGCGATCTCGCCCTCGCCCCGCATCAGGCGCAAGGATTGCGACAAGAGCGGCTGGCCCCCTGTGAGCTTGGGCAGAACAGAGGCCACCATCGCAGTGAAGACCGAGGGCACGCCAGCCATTACATGCACATTCTCAAGGGTGAAGCCGGGCGCGATAGAGACGGGATTGTCGATCAGCGCAGCGCCTTCGGGAATGCGCGCCATCCGCTGGCGGGCGGCGTTGAATTCCATGTTCTGGCGGGCGTAATGCGCGCCAAGCAGCGCGCGGGCATCGTCGCGCACGCCAATGCTGCGGCCAAAAGCTTCGGCGATGCAATCGGCCGTGATATCATCATGGGTGGGGCCAATGCCACCCGAAGTGAAGACATGATCGAAGGCCTGCGAGAGGGCGCGCACGGCGCTGACAATCGCCGCGCGGTCATCGGAGACGACGCGCACTTCTTTGAGGTCGATGCCCTGTTTGGTCAATTCCTGCGCCAGATGGTGCATATTGGAATCTCTGGTGCGGCCAGAGAGAATTTCATCTCCGATCACGAGCATTGCGGCGGTGGGGTTGGTCATCGGGCTCTCCTTGAAGGGCTGCGCTATGCGGTATAGGCCGAGGGTCATGCGCTTTCAAACCCAACTTGAGCCTGCCGTGCTGATCCGTCGCTACAAACGCTTCCTTGCGGACTGTCGTTTGGCGGATGGGCGCGACGTGGTGGCGCATGTGGCCAACCCCGGCGCGATGAGCGGGCTGGCGGAGCCGGGGATGCGGGTTTGGCTTGAGCCCAATGATGACCCGAAAAAGAAGCTCGATTGGGGCTGGCGTGTGGTGGAACTTGCCGGGGGCGCGCGGGTCTGTGTGGATACCGGTCTGACCAATCGCGTGGTGCGCGACGCGATTGAGGCAGGAGCGCTGCGCTTTGAGGGCTATGACACGCTGCGCGCGGAGGTGGCTTATGGCGAGAAGAGCCGGGTGGATTTTCTGCTGACGGGGCCAGCCGGGCGATTATGGCTGGAGGTGAAGAGCGTATCGCTGTCGCGGCAAGCGGGACTGGCAGAGTTTCCCGACACCGCAACCGCACGCGGGGCGCGGCATCTGGCCGAATTGGCGGGATGCGTTGCGCGCGGCGACCGGGCGATGCTGCTTTATGTGGTGATGCGCGATGATTGTGACCAAATGGCGCTGGCCGCCGATCTGGACCCGACTTATGCGCGCGGGGCGCATATGGCGGCCCGGCAGGGGGTCGAGAGTTGTGCCTATGGCACAGTGATTGACACCGGGGGTGTAACACTGGGCGAGAGGCTGCCGCTGGGTCTGGCATTTCCGCCCGAACAGTCCTAAAACCACTGAAATTGTTGATCCATTGAGGCATTCCGCGTGAACGACACACATAAAGGCCGCATGACCCGAGACGGAATTCGCATTCACGATGATGCGGAGTTTAATGGCATGCGGGCCGCAGGCCGGGTGGCGGCGGAAATTCTCGACGAGATCGCCGAGCATGTGTTTCCCGGTCAGACGACTGAAGAGTTGGATCGGCTGATCGGTGAGAAGGTCATTGCCAAGGGCACGACCTCGGCCACGATCGGCTATAAGGGCTATCAGCACGCCTCGTGTATTTCGATCAACCATGTGGTCTGCCACGGCATTCCCGGACCAAAACAGCTCAAAGACGGTGATATCCTTAATATCGATGTCACAGTGATATTGAATGGATGGTTTGGCGATACCAGTCGGATGTATGTGGCCGGCAAGCTACCGCGCAAAGCGGAACGCCTTATTCAAGTGACCCATGATGCGCTGATGCTGGGGATCGACGCGGTGAAGCCGGGTAACACCTTTGGCGATATCGGCTATGCGATCCAGTCCTATGTCGAGAGCCACCGGATGAGCGTGGTGCGCGATTTCTGCGGGCACGGGTTGGGGCAAGTGTTTCATGCGCCGCCGAATGTGTTGCATTATGGGCGTCCGGGATCGGGCCCTGTGCTGGAAGAGGGAATGTTTTTCACTATCGAACCGATGGTGAATCTGGGTCGTCCCGAGACCAAGGTGCTGGCGGATGAATGGACTGCGGTGACGCGGGACAAATCGCTCTCGGCGCAGTTTGAGCATTCTGTGGGCGTGACGGCGACGGGGGTGGATATCTTTACACTCTCACCAGCGGGTCTGTTTCATCCGACCTATACGGCAGAGTGATCACTCCGCCGGGCGGGGTATTACGACCGGGCCGTCTGCGGGATCAGGCGCGAGTTCCTCGAAGTCAAAATTATCCAGACGGCGCGCGCGTTTGCCGGCTTTGTCGGCGCTGATTTTGATCTCTTCCACATCTTTGGCCGCTTGAGTGAAGTGGCGATCTAGATTGCCGACACGCGTCGAGAGACGGTCGATATCTGCGTAGAGCAATGACAGCTCGCGGCGGATCGCGCCCGCTTGTTCGCGCATGCGGGCATCTTTCAAGATCGCGCGCATGGTGTTCAACGTGGCCATGCAAGTGGTGGGCGAGACGATCCAGACCCGGCTGTTGAACCCCTCGCGCACCACATCGGGGAAGTTGGCGTGCAACTCGGCATAGACAGCTTCGGACGGCAAAAACATCAGCGCGCCGTCTGCTGTTTCGCCTTCGATGATATATTTTTCTGATATCGCTCTGATATGCGCGCGCACGCTTAATCGCATCTGTTGTGCGGCACGTTGCGCCTGTTCTGGCGTTTCGGCGCGGCGCAGCGCTTCATAGGCTTCGAGCGGGAATTTGCTGTCGATCACGATAGGGCCGGGAGGATTGGGCAAGTGGATCAGGCAATCCGCCCGCCGCCCGTTCGAGAGCGTGGCCTGCATGGTGTAGCTATCGGCGGGCAGCGCCTTGAGGACGATATCGTTCAACTGGATCTCGCCAAAAGCGCCGCGCGTTTGCTTGTTGGAGAGGATGTCTTGCAGGCCCAGAACATCGCCGGACAGCTTGACGATGTTCTCTTGTGCCTTGTCGATCGTGGCGAGGCGCTGCTGCAATTCACCCAAGGAATGCGCGGTGCGGCGCGCAGAGCCTTGGAGGTTCTCATTCATTGCCTCGGCAACCTGTGCCAGACGCGCTTCCATCAGGCGGATCATTTGCGCCTGAGACGCGGCTTGCGCCTCTGAAACATGTGTGAGGCCCCCTGCGAGTTGCTGCTGGCCATCCGAGAGCGATTGCACGCGCTGGCCCATCGAGGAAAGCTGGTAGATCATCGGCTCGGTCAGGCGGGCCGACCTATTGCCAGCGCGCACCGAGAGACCAAGCAGCACCAGCATCAAAAGCGCCATCGCGCCGCCAATAAGCACCGCGAGCACGGCAGGATCGTCGAGCGCATAGGTTTGACCGTTGATCGTGATCATCCGCGCCGACCAAACAGCCGCTCGATATCGGCCAGTTTGAGTTCGACATAAGTAGGACGGCCATGGTTGCACTGGCCGGAATGCGGCGTGGCCTCCATGTCGCGCAGAAGCGCGTTCATTTCCTCAGAGCGCATGCGACGACCGGAGCGAATAGAGCCGTGGCACGCCATACGCGACAAGATCGCATCGATCCGGGCCTGCACCATTTGGCTGTCGCCTTCGTCGGCCAATTCATCAAGCACATCTTTCAAAAGCGCCTCGGCGTTCACTTCGCCCAAAGGCGCAGGGGTTTCGCGCACGGCAATCGTACCGGGGCCGAAAGGCTCTATTGTCAGGCCGATGCGATGCAGCGCCTCTGCAACGTCAAGGAGGCGCTGAGCATCGCTTTCAGAGAGTGTGACGATTTCGGGAATAAGAAGCGCCTGTGCGGGCACACCTTTTTCGGCCATCTGTGCCTTGAGGCGCTCATAGACCAAACGCTCATGCGCGGCGTGTTGGTCGACGATGACGATACCATCTGCCGTTTGGGCAACGATGTAATTCTCGTGCACCTGCGCGCGGGCGGCCCCAAGCGGCAACCGCTCTAGGTCTGGCGTGGCCTCGGCCATGGGTTCGACGCGGGCAGACCATGCCGGGCCAAGTTCTGCAAAGCCCGGCGCTTGTGCCTGATAGGCGGCGGCGAGTGTGGTGCCCGCAGGGCGTTGGAACCCTGCGCCGGGGCGGTCCATTTGATAAATGCGGGGCGCGTCCATTGGCTCGGGGCGAAAGGCACCCAAGGTGGCAGAGGCCACAGTTGATGAGGCGCGATGCCCGGCTTCGGCCAATGCATGGCGCAGGGCGGAAATGATCAGGCCCCGCGCCGTGCCGGGATCGCGAAAGCGCACTTCGGATTTGGCAGGGTGAACGTTAACATCCACCATCTGAGGCTGGACATTGAGAAAGAGCACCGCAGCCGGATAGCGGTCGCGGCTGAGAAAATCAGAATAGGCCGCGCGCAATGCCCCGACAAAGAGTTTATCCGTGACCGGGCGACCATTGACGAAGAGGTATTGCGCGACCGAGGAGCCGCGCGAGTAAGTGGGAAGGGCGGCATAGCCCGTCAGGTGAAACGCCTCGCGCTCGGCGTCGATCTTGACCGCATTATCCGCAAAATCGCGGCCCAAGACAGCAGCAAGACGGGCGCGCAATGCCTCGAACAGATCCCCCGTTTCTGCATCAGCGCGGAAGGTGACGCGGCCCTCGCCGCCACCCGAGACATCCCGCAGGATGAAGCTGACGAAGGGGTCTGCCATGGCCAAGCGGCGCACTGTTTCGCCAATGGATTGGTTTTCAGCCCGGTCGGTCCGGAGGAATTTCAGGCGTGCAGGGGTGGCGTGAAAGAGATCACGCAGTTCAACGACAGTGCCACGGGACAGCGCGGCAGGGCGCACAGGATCAGTCCGGCCACCATAGCAGCGGATCATCGCAGCCTCGCTCGCTTCTTTGGCGCGCGAGGTGATGGTCAGGCGGCCCACGGCGCCGAGCGAGGGCAGCGCCTCGCCACGAAAACCAAAGCTGTGAATATTCAGCAGGTCAGAGCCGTCAATTTTGGACGTGGCGTGGCGGGCGAGTGCAAGCGGCAACTGCGCGGGCAGGATACCATGGCCATCGTCGGTGACGCGGATGAGCGTCTTGCCACCGTCTGCCACGGCGATCTCGATACGCGTCGCCCCGGCATCGAGCGCGTTTTCCATCAGCTCTTTGACCGCCGAGGCAGGACGCTCGACGACTTCGCCTGCCGCGATCCGATTGATGGCGGAGTCGTCCAACTGCCGGATTTCCGGCTGGCCTGTGGATATGTTGGGGCGCACTTGGGTCATGCCCCAAGGTTTAGCGTGCGCGCAACGATTCTGCTACCCGTGACAAACGCGGGTGCGCTCTGTCAGCCGCGAGTGGCGGCGAGATACCAGTCGATGATCGCTTGGCGTTCGGCAGGCTCCATATAAGAAAGGTTGGCCTGCGGCATCGCGTGGGTGCGACCTGCTTGAATGTAGATATCGCGCGCTTGCCGGGCGATCTGCACCGAGGTTTCCAGATGCACACCTTTGGGAGCCCAATAAAGCCCCTCCCAAGACGGATCTGCCGCATGGCACATGGAGCAACGGCCCAGCACGATATTGGTGACGTCTTCAAAGCCCGCAGCTTGGGCAAAGCGGAGTTCCGCGCCCATGGCTTCGTCGCGGGTATCGACCTTGCCGGGCGTGGCCGAAAGCCACATGATCAGCAGGAAGATCAGCGCCGTCGCGGCCCATGTCCAGTAAGGCGTGCCTTTGCGGGCATGCATGGAATTGAAGAAATGCCGGATGGTGACGCCCATCAGGAACACAAGCGCCGCGATGATCCAGTTATATTCGGTGGCAAAGGCCAGCGGGTAGTGGTTCGACAGCATCAGGAAGATGACGGGCAAGGTCAGGTAGTTGTTATGGGTCGAGCGCTGCTTGGCGATTTTGCCGTATTTCGCATCGGGCTTGCGGCCTGCGATCAGGTCGGCCACCACGATTTTCTGGTTAGGAATGATAATCATGATGACATTTGCCGACATCAGCGTCGCGGTGAAGGCCCCCAGATGGAGCAGGGCAGCGCGGCCGGCGAACACAGAGGTGTAGAAATAGGCCATGCCGACGAGCACCACAAACAGCGCCACCATCAGCCCGGTTTGGTTGGTGTTGACGAAGCGGTCACACAAGAAGGTGTAGACGAGCCAGCCAAACCCCAGCGACGCCACGGAAATAGCGATGGCCGCAAAGGGCGAGAGCCCCATGACGGAGGGGTCGATCAGATAGAACTCGGCCCCGAGGTAATAAACGACGGCCAAGAGCGCAAAGCCCGAGAGCCATGTGGCGTAGCTTTCCCATTTAAACCAGACCAGCCCATCGGGCATATTTGCCGGGGCAACCAGATATTTTTGGATGTGGTAGAACCCGCCCCCGTGCACTTGCCATTCCTCGCCATCGGCCCCAGAGGCCAAGTCGCGATCACGGTGCAGGCCCAGATCAAGGGCGATGAAGTAGAAGGAGGAGCCGATCCACGCAATGGCGGTGATCACATGCACCCAGCGCACGGCAAATTCCAGCCATTCGCCAATGATTGCCCAATCCATCATGATCGTCCCCTTCTACATTCTTTCGGGCAGGGTATCCCGCGCCGGGCTTACATGATAATTCGTCAAATCGCGGGAACAGTTTCAAGCGAGGTCTGAAAATGTCCTATGTAAATACTCTCAGGATGTTCCTGCGTGTCTATGAATTGGGCAGTATGAGTGCTGCGGCGCGCGATCAGCGGATTTCGCCAGCCGTGGCATCGGCCCGCATCATGGAGCTGGAAAGACATCTGGGCGTGCGTTTGTTCAATCGCACGACGCGGGCGCTGAATGCAACCGAGCATGGGCGGCTGTTTTATGAGGGCGCCCTACGGATTGTGGAGGCGATCGAAGCGGCGGAAGCTGCGGTAATGACGGCGGCGCAAGCGCCGAAGGGCACGCTGTTTGTGGCAGCACCTTTGGGGGTCGGGCGGCGGTTCATTGCGCCCCATGTTCCTGCGTTCAAGCGCGCCTATCCAGATATCGACATTCGCCTGCGCCTGTCAGATCGGGTGATTGACGTCACAGGCGAAGGGCTTGATCTGGCGTTTCACCTTGGGGCTTTGGCCGATAGCGATCTCAAGGTGAAGATGATCGCGGATTGCCCGCGCGTGCTTTGCGCCGCACCTGCATATATCGCGCGGCGGGGAATGCCTGAGGATGGGGCAGCCCTTTTGGCGCAAAAGCATGATTGCCTGAACCTGCGCTTTCCCGGCGCGAAGGAATTTCAATGGACGTTGCAAACAGCCGAGGGGCCGAAACGGTTCGAGATCAATGGACCGTTTGAAAGCGACGACGGCGATGTTCTGACAGGGTGGGCATTGGATGGGGCGGGAATTGTGCTCAAGCCCATTTTCGAAGTGGCCGAGCATTTGGCCTCTGGGGCGCTGGTGCCTGTAGCCGTCAAGACGCCCCCCTTGCCGACACAGCTTGCCTGTCTTTCGCCGTCGCGGCGGTTTCGTGACCCGAAGGTGCAACATTTCACTGATTTCATGATCAAAGAATGCCGCGAAGCGCTGACGCGTCTGCATGACACACTCGAAGCCCATCAGCGTGAGGCAGAGGCGTGACAACAAAAAACCCGGGCGTTGCCGCCCGGGTCGCGTGCCAAAAGCAAGGAAGGGTTAGCCTTTGGCGAATTCGGGATAGGCTTCCATCCCCAGTTCTGCCTTGTCGAGACCGTTGATCTCGTCTTCAGCACTTGGGCGGATGCCCATGGTTGCCTTCAGGATCAGCCAGAACACCGCCGAGACCACGAAGACGAAGGCGCCGATTGCGGCAAAGCCAATGATCTGCGTCGAGAAAGAGGTGCCTTCGGTGTAGAAGGGAACGGCGAGCGTGCCCCAGAAGCCCGCGACAAGGTGCACCGGGATGGCGCCGACCACGTCGTCGATCTTCAGCTTGTCCAAGAGCGGCACCACCACAACCACGATCACACCGCCGATAGCACCGATCCAGAGCGCGCCAAAGAGCGTTGGGTCGAGCGGGCCTGCAGTGATCGAAACAAGACCTGCAAGCGCACCGTTCAGCGTCATGGTGAGGTCGGGCTTCTTGTAGAGGAGCTGCGTCAGGATCAGCGCCACGATGGAGCCAGCAGCAGCAGCCATGTTCGTGTTGGCGAAGATGATGGCGACGGCGTTGGCATCTGCTTCGGTGCCCAAGGCAAGCTGCGAGCCGCCGTTGAAGCCGAACCAGCCGAGCCAAAGGATGAACGTGCCGAGGGTCGCCAGGGCAAGGTTGGAACCGGGCATCGGCACAACGCGGCCATCTTTGTATTTGCCGATACGGGGGCCGAGGATCAGGACACCTGCGAGGGCCGCGAAACCACCAGCCGCGTGGACAAGGGTCGAGCCTGCGAAGTCAGAGAAGCCCAGTTCCGAGAGCCAGCCGCCGCCCCACTGCCACGAAGCTTCGATCGGGTAGATGATGCCGGTCAGCACGACGGTGAAGAGCAAGAAGGGCCAGAGCTTGACGCGCTCTGCCATGGCACCCGAGACGATCGACGCAGTTGTCGCGCAGAACATCAGCTGGAAGAAGAAGTCGGACCCGGTCGCGTAGCCCGTTTCGATTGCGGGATCGCCACCGATCGACGCCGTAGAGAAGGCACCAACCCAGCCCGCGACCGACCAGCTATCGCCGGGATACATCAGGTTGTAGCCCACGAGCCAATACATCAGCGCGGCGATGGAAAAGAGCGCGATATTCTTGGTGAGCTGCATGGTCACGTTCTTGGAGCGCACAAGGCCTGCTTCCAGCATGGCAAAGCCAGCAGCCATCCAGAACACCAAGAAGCCGCCGATCAAGAACAGCAGCGTGTTGAAAATGAAGGCGTTATCCACCGCCGGAGCTGCCTCGGCGGCAGTTTCCGTAGCAGTTTGCGCCCAAGCGGGCATCGCGGTAAACAGCGCGGCCGCGCCGCCCATTACCGAGAGTTTCGACAGAGTTTTCATTATCTGTTTCCCCTGATTTGGAGGCGCTCAGAGCGCGTCGTCGTTGGATTCGCCCGTGCGGACGCGCACCGCTTGCGCCACGTCCAGAACGAAAATTTTACCGTCACCGATTTTGCCCGTGCGCGCGGTTGTGATGATCTTGTCGAGCACCGTGTCGACCATCGGGTCGGAGACCACGATCTCGAGCTTGATCTTGGGCACGAAATTCACGGCATATTCAGCGCCGCGATAGATTTCTGTATGTCCGGACTGCGCGCCGAAGCCTTTGACTTCGGTCACCATCATGCCGCGCACGCCGATCTCGGTCAGCGCCTCGCGGACCTCCTCAAGCTTGAACGGTTTGATTGTCGCAATGATGAGTTTCACCTTGATCCCCTTTGCGTCTGTTCGGGGATTGGCCCCCGGTGATTGCACTGGTGTTTGCACTTGCAGCAAAGCGAAGCCGGAGCCGGGACAGAAGGGAGAATGGCAATCCAAAGGGCGATATTTCTGGTTGATCGCCTAATTTTTAATCTATCGCTGCGTTTTGCCTAAAATTTAATCTTCACAAAAACCTCAACCCATGCCGCAGCCCCTCTACAAGCCGGGGAGGAGCGTTTATCTTGTCCAAAAGAGCAAAGGCCGGGCGGAACAGGCGATGGGTGATTCAGGCAAGCGCAAGCCTTTGGTGGCGGATAAGCGATATGGCAAAGCGGCCGCAACACCGCCCGCCCCTCCCAAAAAGCGCAGTCCCCGAAAGAAACGTGCGAGCAAGCCTGTGCGCGGCGGGCTGTTGTGGCTGCCGGTGCGGCTGGTGCAGTTCCTTTTGCGGCTGATCTGGGCGATGACGTGGCGGGTGGGGCTGATCACCGCGCTGATTTTGGGGGCGATGGTATGGTACACCTCCACCTCGCTGCCCTCGGTGGATCGCCTGCTGGACGGCAGGGCGCGGGGATCCGTGACAATGCTCGACACCTATGGGCAAGTTTTTGCGGTGCGCGGCGCGCAGTTTGGCGGAGCCGTCACCGCCGAGAGCGTGAGCCCGCATTTGAAAAACGCCGTCATCGCCACCGAGGACAAACGCTTTTATCGCCATTTCGGGCTGTCGCCGCTCGGGATTATTTCGGCGATACGGATCAACATCCGCGAGGGGCGGCATCCGCTCAAGGGGCATGGTGGCTCGACCATCACCCAGCAGACGGCCAAGCTGATGTGCCTGGGGGTGGAATATGATGCGCGGCAATGGAAGAGCGAGCGCGATTATGAAGAGGACTGCCGCCGCTCGACCTTGGCCCGCAAAGCCAAGGAAGCCATTTTCGCAATGGCGATGGAGCTGAAGTATACCAAGAACGAGATCCTCTCGATCTACCTCAACCGTGCGTATATGGGCGGAGGCGCCTATGGGGCGGAGGCCGCAGCGCAGCGCTTTTTCGGCAAGCCTGCGGCGGCGGTGAACCCGTCTGAAGCAGCGATTCTGGCCGGGCTGTTGACTGCGCCGACCACGCTTGCCCCCACGACCAATCTGGAGCGTAGCCAAAACCGCGCGGCGGTGGTGATCGGGCTGATGCGCGACCAAGGCTATCTCAACCCACAAGAAGCCAGTTTCGCGCTGGCTCATCCCGCCACGCTTTCGGAAAGCGCCGAGCAAGCCGCAGGCGGCTATTTTGCCGATTGGCTGATGTCTTCGGGGCCGGAATTTCTTACGCGGAATACGGCGGAAGATGTGGTGATCCGCACCACGCTTGATCCTCGGGTGCAGCGCGCCGCTGAGGAGGCCGTGACCGAGATCTTCAATACGCGGCTCAAGGAAGGGTCCAAGGCGGAAGCCGCGATTGTGGTCATGAGCGCAGATGGTGCCGTGCGGGCGATGGTAGGGGGGCGGCAAACCAAGGTGGTCGGCGCATTCAACCGCGCCACACAAGCCCTGCGCCAAACCGGATCGGCCTTTAAGCCCTTTGTTTATGCCGCAGCGCTCGACATGGGGTATTCCGGCAATGACGTGATCGAAGACGCGCCGTTGACCATTGATATTCCCGGCTCCGGCCCTTGGTCGCCGTCGAATTACGACCGCAAGTTCCATGGGTTTGTCACCATGACCGAAGCACTGCGCCAATCGCTCAACATCCCGGCGGTAAAGGTGGCGCAAGCGGCGGGCTTGGAACGGGTGCGCGCGGTGGCCTCTGGCTTTGGGGTGGGCGATGAATTGGCTGACGGCCCGGCCTTGGCCTTGGGCGCATCTGAATCGACGCTGATCAAGATGACCGGAGCCTATGCGGGCCTGTTGAATGGCGGGTCGTCGGTTTCACCTTATGGGCTGCTGTCGCTGCGGATCAAATCAGACAGCGCGCCTTTGATGGAGCAGGAAAGTGGCATCGGCGAGCGGGTGATCAGCGAAGAAGCGGCGCAGGAACTGATCTGGATGATGCATCAGGTGGTGAATGGTGGCACAGGCGCGCGCGCCAATCTGCCCGACCGTGAAGTCGCCGGGAAAACGGGCACCACACAAGCGGCGCGCGATGCGTGGTTCATGGGGTTCTCGGCGAATTATGTTGCAGGGGTCTGGATGGGCTATGATGACAATACGCCGCTCTCTGGCGTCACAGGGGGCGGCTTGCCTGCAGAGATTTGGCACTCGGTGATGGTGCGCGCTCATGAAGGCATCCCCCCCATGCCCCTGCCCATGCGGGAGCCGGGTGCGGGGCAAAGGATGGCGGATCAAGACGATTTCGCTGCCGGAGGGGGCGGCGAAGGGCTGATCGAGGGGCTGCTGCGCGGCATTTTCGGCGGTGCATCCTCGAATGCAGGCGGCACCACGGGTGGCGTGCGCTTGCCACCTGCCACCAATGACACCAGACCCTTCGTGCCAACGCGCGAAGATCGCTAGTCGGCCCTGCAATCGGGTGCGCTATCGGCGGCGCTTTGGAGGCAGTTACTCGGGTATGCAAATCTCATCGCGCGCGATGGCCCGGATCGTGCGGACGACCAAGGCCGCGATGATCACGACCAGCACCGCAAGCAAGGCCAAGCCAATGCCTTGATGCGTCTGCGAGCCTGTAATGCGCGCAAACAACAGGCTTGCAATGGTCACAGCCGCGAAGGGGAAGCTGAGCGCCCAGAACGGCAGGCCAAAGGGCAACCGCAGGATTTTCGGCAATTGCACCGCCACGATCAGGGTAAAGAAATAGGCGGCATTCAACAAAATGCGCGCGAAGGCATCGACTTCACCGCCCGAGAGTTTCACCCAAGCCGTAAACGCGACTGCCGGAGGGGCAATCAAGATCACCAAAGTGGGCTGTAGTTTGCCGGGAATGGGATCATGAAAAATCAGGCGGTTCATCACCAAGGTAAGCAGCACCAGCCAAAACAGCAGGCCGACTGCGAGAAAATACCAGCTCACCTCCAGATAGCCCAATTGCACACCCGCAATCGGCGCAATCACATTTCCCACCGCCGGAATAAACCACGCCGGGTTCAGCTGACCTGTTTGAAAGGCGCGGGCCGAAATCCAGCCGGAAATCACCGCCAGCGTCAGCACGAATTGCAACGCGGCGCCGGGCAACCAGAAGATCGGCGCCAGTTTTGGCGCAACGGAAAGCGAAGCGGTGCCCAAGAGCATCATCGAGATCGAGATCGCCGGAAAGAATGCCAAACGCACCGGATGGTTCCACTCCGCCTTTACCGCAGATCCCAGCGTCAGGGCCTTGGCACTATAGACCGCCGCAATGGCCGCGAAGGTCGCCACAGTGAACCAATAGGCAGCATGGCTCAGGATATGCGCCATGCCCAAAGACAGCTCTGCCCCGTGCATGGCAAGGGTCAGCCCTGAAAGGCCCATGATGACCGAGAAAAACGAAACCGGAAAATGTGCCAGTTTCGGTTCGGCATGGGAGGCGGGATTGGTCATGGCTTAGTCCTGCGATTGGGGCGGGTTAAACAGCGATTGCACGGTGTAGACCAGAATGGCAATGCCCCCGGCCCCGGCAGCAGCAACCCCGGCCAGCACGATCACATCGACCGGGCCGCCGACGTCGCGCAGGCCTGACTTGGTCATTTGCCAGACAAAAAGCACCGCGGCGACCGCCCCCACAGGCATGGAAAGCTGCGCCAGCAGGAATTTGCGCCAACTCACGGCACGATCACGCACCAAGACATAGAGATATGCCAGCGTAACCAGAGCCGCGATGGCGACCATGCTCCAGAATAGACCGCGCCCGAAGATTTCCTCGAAGACTGCGATCAGGGTTTGAAACGTGAGTTCTTTCATCGCGCCCTCCTCAGGCTTTGCCGCGCAACATGGCGTTATAGGTGGCTTTCAATGCCACCTCTTTCATCAACCAAGAGATCCACAACTCTTCCAATGGGGCGATGATGCCGGGGAAGCTTGGGGTAAGGTTGTTCTTGTAATCAAACTCGATGAGCATCGCGCGCCCGACACGGGTGATCAGCGGGCAAGAGGTGTAACCGTTATAGGCAGCACTGCCTTCTTTGCCCTCGATGTCGGAGACGAGGTAATCTTCTACGACCGGCACTTGCCATTTGACCGAAGCCGCCGTCTTGCCCTTGGGCACACCGGCGACATCACCCAGCGCAAAAACCTCTGGAAAGCGGTTGTGGCGCAGCGTGCGCGGGTCGACTTCAACCCAGCCTTGATCCACCCATTTATCGGCCCAAGGCAGCGGCGAGTTTCGGATCACATCCGGGGCGCGCTGGGGTGGGATGATATTGGTAAAGTCGTAATCCGTCTCATGGGTAATGCCATCCTGATCGGTGAAGGTCAGGATTTTCTTGGCGGGATCGATGGCGGTCAGGCTGCGCTCCATCTCGGTGACGATACCGCGCTCCTCGAACAGCATCCGCACCTTTTCAGCGACAATTGGCACCCCGAAAAGCGCTTTGGAATTGTTCCAGTATTCAATGGCGATCTTGCCGCGATTGCCCTTTTTCGTGGCATAGTCTTCGGTGAGGAAGGTGTATTTCAACGGCGCGCCCGCGCATTTCATCTCGGTTGCCGGGCGAAAGAACACGGCCTTGCCCCCCTCAGAGGTGAAGCGGTCCATCTCGGCCCAAGTGGCGGCGGCTTCTTGTGGACCTGCGTAGACAGCCCCGATGCCGTTTTTGCCGATCAAATCCGTCGAGAACCCTTCGATTGCCTCCCAGTCAAGTTTGAGGCCCGTTGCGACAACCAGATAGTCATAGCTAAGTTTCTCGCCCGTGGATGTGGTGACGGATTTCGCCTCCGGGTCGATCTCGGCCGCAAAAGCCTCCACCAGCTTTACGTCACGCGGCAACCAATCTGTGTTCTCGCTCACCGAGTAGGTGGCGGGCTTGAGCCCTGCCGCGATCAAGGTGAACCCCGGTTGATACCAATGTTTCGCGCGGCCATCGAGCAAGGTGATCTCTGCGCCCTCAAGTCGGGTCATCAGACGATTGGCCAAAGCCGTGCCTGCGGCCCCGGCGCCCAAGATCAGGATCTTGGCAGACGTCTTGACCCGCGCCGCAGCAGCAGGGGCAGCGCCCAACGCCAAAAGGCCTGCACCGCTGGCGAGGCCCAGAAAACCCCGACGCGAGGGGCGAAACGAATCGATGGACATGGGACGGTCTCCTCCAAACACATGCCGCTTCTTGCATTTGTTTGGAGGAAGGAATTTGACCCAGATCAATTCATGCGTCGGACGCTCAGCTTTTCAGTCGCGCCAGATGCACGGCCCCCATCGGAGCCTCGCGCGCCATAAAGCGGGCAACAGCAGGCTGCGCGCGCAGGCGCGGGGCCAGAACATGAAACAGCGCCCATTCGGTCAGGGCCATAAAGTCCTGCGCTTGGGCAGCGGGGTCTGTGAGCGCGGCACGGCCCTCTTCCCACAGCGCGGCCGCTTCTGGAGCATGGCTCAAGAGGTCTGCCAATGCCGCACCCTGTGCGCCCTGCGCGCCACGTCCCGCCAAAGTAAGCGCATGAATGCCACTTGCGCCTTCGTAAATCCGGGTGATCCGGGCATCACGAGCGATCTGTTCGATGCCGTATTCCTTGAGGTAGCCATAGCCCCCCAGAACTTGAATACCCATGTCCGCCACACGGCTTGCCGCTTCGGTGCAGCTATATTTCAGCACAGGCGTGAGCGCATCAACGAGCGCAGACGCTTCGGCGCGCTCCAGTGCAACCACCGCGCTATGCGCCAGAGCGCGGGCCAAATGGGTGCGCGCCTGCATCTCGTCAAGCATGCGCCTCACATCCGGATGATCTGTCAGCACCGCGGCGCTGCCGTCTGGCTTGCGCCCTTGCACACGCTGCGCGGCATAGGCCTCGGCGATTTGCGTGGCGCGCGCCGCAAGGGCGACCCCTTGCAAAGCGACATCAACACGGGCGTGGTTCATCATGGCAAACATGCCCTGCAACCCCCCGCCAACAGACCCGATCAGATGCGCGGGCGCTTCGTCAAAGGACAGCTGACAAGTGGGCGACGCGTGCAAACCCATTTTCTCTTCGATCCGCGTAACGCTGAGCCGCCCCGCCACCTCCTCAGAGAGGCACGCGAAGAGTGACAGGCCTTTGGTGCCGCTTTCTGCATCGCCAGTGCGTGCCAGCACGAGATGGAAAATCCCCGCGCTCATGTCTTGCCCGCCCCCGGAGATAAAGATCTTTTCTCCAGTGATCCGCCAGCCATCGGCAGTGGGCTCTGCCTTGCTGCGAATGCGCCCAAGGTCTGAGCCTGCACCGGGTTCGGTCAGCGCCATCGTGGCAAGCCATTCGCCTGACGCCAAGGCAGGCCCCCATGCCGCCTGCTGCGCTTGCGTGCCGAACTGGGTCAGCACCCGAATGGCACCGGGCACGAGGCCCGTGACCATTTGCATGGAGATGTCGGCGCCCGAAAATATCTCTGACACAATCGCCAATGCGACCCCGCCCAAGCCTTGACCGCCCATGGCCTCCGGAGCCGTCAGCCCCGGCCAGCCCTGCGCGATATACTCGGCATAGGCCGCCCCATAGCCCGACGGCATCCGCACCTGACCGGCCTCAAGCCGCGCTCCTTCTGCATCCCCCGCCCCTGAGAGAGGGGCAATCCCCTCTTCGGCAAAAGTGGCGAAAGCCTCGCCCAGCTGACGCATCAAATCGCCATCCCATTCCGGCAGGTCTGCTGCGCCTGCGGCGGAAAGGGATGTCAGGATGTCTTCAAGCGGAGCGGAATAGGGGATCATTTGGGCATCAATCCCAAAAGTCGCGCTGCGTTGTACTTGATGATATCGGGGCGCAGTTCGCCCTTGATGTCGATCCCTTCGAAATCCGCAAGCCAGCGTTCGGGCGAGATCATCGGCCAGTCAGAGCCGAAAAGCACCTTCTTGCGAAGGATCGAGTTGCAATAGCGCACGAGGATTGGCGGGAAATATTTGGGCGACCAGCCGGAGAGGTCGATATAGACATTGGGCTTGTGCTGCGCGACCGACAAGGCCTCTTCCTGCCATGGGAAAGACGGATGCGCCATGATGATGTTCATTTCTGGGAAATCCACCGCAACATCATCGAGATACATTGGGTTTGAGTATTTCAACCGCATGCCATTACCACCGGGCATGCCCGAGCCGACCCCGGTTTGACCGGTATGGAACAGCCCCACGGCGCCATGTTCGGCCAGAACTTCGTAGAACGCATAAGCCATGCGGTCATTGGGGTAAAAGCCCTGCATCGTGGGATGAAATTTGAAGCCTTTGACGCCGTGATCTTCGATCAGACGACGGGCTTCGCGGACGGCCATTTTGCCTTTCCAAGGATCGATCGAGGCGAAGGGGATCAGCACATCGGAATGCTCGGCGACCTGTGCCAGAACTTCGTCATTGGAAAACCGCCGATACCCGGTCTCGCGCTCGGCATCGACGGGGAAAATCACCGCTGCGACATTCTGGGCCCGGAAATGTGCAGCAGTTTGCGCGATGGTGGGCTGCACGATTTTTGCCCCGAAATATTTGGCCATCGCCGCTTGCAAGTCATCATAGCCATCATCAGCATGACAGCCGCAGGGCTCCTCGGCATGCGTGTGGATGTCAATCGCACGGATCTTTTCAAGGTCGAACATCAAGCGGTTCCTTCAGGTCTGGGGCAAATTCCTTGCAAGGAATTTGCCATTGTTTTGCAAAACAATGGGGCGCGGGTCAGAAGCGGATCGCCCCTGCGCCGCCGTCATACATTTGATCCACCAAGGCGGCGCGTCGGGTCAGGACGGCGCGAATGTTGAGATTGCCTTTGGCGGTGACTTCATGATGAGCAAGGCTTTGCGGCTCGGCCAACACTGCCGCACAGGTGAGGCGGCTCGAAGATCCTGCGGCGCTCTGAGCGAAGGGCTCAAGCCGCGCACGGATTTCTGCCAAGAGAGCGGCATCGTCGACCAGCCCATTTCCCTGCCCCGGCTTTACCGGGAAAACCAGCACGCCTAATTCGTTGCGCCCCTCTCCGGTGATGATCAGATCGGCGGCCAGCCCTTGGAGGGCGGTCATCACCTGGCCTTTTAGCTGGGCCACGCGCACCCATGTGCCCGATTGAAGCTTGAAGTCCTCGGAAATGCGGCCATCGAACGCCAAGCCGCGGTCCGGGGCTGTTGGGTCCACCCACTTCATCGCGTCGCCGGTGATGAAATAGCCCTCGTCGTCGAAGGCTTCCGCCGTCTTTTCGGCGTTCTCCCAATAGCTCTGCATCACGTTCGGCCCGCGCGCGCGCACCTCGAAGCGGCCTTCATCTTCGTCGGGGATCAGCTTTACCTCGGTTCCGGGCAGCGGCGCACCGATGATGCCCGAACGCGTGACGCGCTCATGGGTCAAGAGCACGGCTGGTGCGGTTTCCGTCAGCCCCCAAGAGGAGGTCATCAGCGGCACAGTGCCCGCCACCTCCAGCGCCATCCGCTCGATGCCTTGCCAGATTTCTTGCGGCAGCGACGCGCCCGCGTAAAAAGTGAAATCAAGCCCGGTGAAATATTTGCGGCGCAGGCTCTCGTCGCTTTCGAGTGATTTGAGCACACGGGCGAAACCGACAGGCACGTTAAAGGCCAATGTGCCGGTATGCATCGTCATATTCTCGACTGTGCGCCCAAAAAGCGCATCGGTCGGTTTGCCGTCATCGATATAAAGCGCCCCGCCATTGGCAAGCATCATGTTGAAATTATGCGAGCCGCCAAAGACGTGGTTCCACGGCAGCCAATCGAGGATCTTTGGCGCGCGGCTCTTGAGGAGCGGCATTACCGTGGCAATCTGCGCTTGGTTGACGCACATCATCCGATGCGTGGTCATCACGCCTTTGGGCAGCGAGGTAGAGCCCGAGGTGAATAGGATTTTCACCAGCGTATCGGGCCCGATGGCCCCATGCGCCGCCGAAATATCCGCCCCGCCCTTGAAGGCGTCCTCCATCGTGAAAACCGGACGCGGCGCGCCCTGCGCGGTAGAGGCCAGCACAGGCGTCGCCGCCAAGTCAGGCAACGACAGCGCCGCAGCATAGCGTGCAGGATCATCGACGAAGAGCAGCTTTGGTCGCACGGTTTGTGCGGCATAGATCAATCGGTCATGCGCGCCGGGAATAAGCG
>DOOI01000072.1:19969-25128 GCA_003512825.1 Paracoccaceae bacterium
TAGATCAATCGGTAATGCGCGCCGGGAATAAGCGCATATTGCTCGGCCACAGGCACAGCCACGAGGCCCACATATTGCGCGGCCAACGCCAAGAGGCCGTGATCCACCGAATTGCCCGACAAGATCAACACCCGGTCACCCGGCACCAAACCCTGCGCCAAGAGCCAGCCTGCCAGCGCCTGCACCATGCCCAAGGCTTCCGCATAGCGCACTTCGCGCCAGCCCGCGCCGGACCGTTCCGCGATAAACACCGCGTCAGGCGTTTTGGCGCTCCACTGATGAAGCCACTCGGCTGTGGTGGCTGCCACAGGATCGAGCGGATGCGCCGAGCGCAGGATCAGCGCACCGTCGGACCGGGTTTCGATGTCGATTTTATGCGGCAGGGTCATCGTTTGGGTCATGTCAGTCACTCCCGTATTTCGATCCGTCCAAGCAATTGGGCCAGTTCGCGCTGTTCATCAGGCGACAGGTTGACCAATTGGCGGGCTTCATTCTCGCGGAGCGCCATCATGGCGGCATCGCGACGGCGCAGGCCTTTGAGCGTTGCGCGCAGGGCATAGGCACGCCTGTCGCCCGGCATGCTGTGGCGACCTATCAGGCCCGCCTCTTCCAGCGTGTCGATGATGATAACAATATTCGAGCGTTCCATGGCCAAGGATTGCGCCAAGGCGCTTTGGGTCACATCGGGATTATCGCAAATCACACTGAGCGCCGAGAATGTGGTCACGCGCAGCCCGAAAGGTTCCAGCGCACGGGCTGCATCGGCGGTGGTGGCGGCGGCGACGCGTTTGAGCGCATAGCCCACCAGACTGCGAAGCCCGAGGTCGAGCGCGCTGCCCGCAGGCATGGCCACCATTTCGGTGGCAGGCTTGGGCGCCTTCAATGGCGTTTTGTCTTTTGGAGGGGTCATCGCCTCACCGAAAGTTTGGCTGACGCTTTTCAAGAAAGGCTTTCAGCCCCTCCTGAGCGTCTGTGCTGGTTTGAGTCAAAGCAGCGCACAGGCTTTCGGTGAAAAGCCCATCTGCCTTTGACATATCTTCGATCCGGCTCAAGGCATGGATCATGACGTAATTCGACAGGCCAGCGTTCGCGGCAATCTTGCCTGCCAGCTCCAGCGCCAGTCCCAAGGCTTCGCCCTCGCCCACGCAATAGTGGCACAGACCCAACCGTTGGCCCTCTTCGGCGTTGTATTTGCGACCCGTCAGCATCATCTCGATCATCCGGTCCGCGCCCAGAATGCGCCCGACCCGCACCGAAGCCCCGCCGCCCACATAAATGCCGCGCCGACCTTCGGGGAGTTGGAAAATCGTTGAGGTCTCGGCAATCCGCACATGGGTCGCGGTCGCCAATTCCAAACCACCGCCAATCGCGGCACCGAAAATGGCCGACACAACAGGGAGGCCCGAATACTGGATTTTATCCATCACGGCGTGCCAATTGCGCGAATGACGCATGGTGCCTTCGGCATCGCGCTGCACTTGCTCGGACAGGTCCAAACCAGAGCAATAATGCCCCGCTGTTCCAGTCAGAACCACCACCTTCACCCCCTCTGGCGGGTGAGAGAAAAACGCATCAAGCGCCGCCAAGAGCGTATCGTTCATTGCGTTGCGCTTATCGGGGCGATGCATTGTCACTATGGCAATACGATCTTTGATCTCGACCTTCAGAACGTCGCTCATTGGAGTCCTCTCTCGGTATCCGCCATGACTGTTACAATCTATAGCTATCTAGAACAAAAAAACCCCCCGCGCCAAAGGCGCGAGGGGCGTGTGTTAGTTTAAGACCCGCATCAAAAACAGCGTGATGCCGGGGAAGAGCACAAGGATGATCGTGCGGATGATGTCGGAAGCCACAAAATACATCACGGCTCTATAGGTTTCGACCATCGGCGTGAGGCGATCCATTGAGTTGATGACAAACAGGTTCATCCCGACAGGGGGCGTTATCAACCCGACCTCCACAACGATGAGCACCAAGATGCCAAACCAAATCGCGGTCTCTTCCACTGTCAGACCAAAGTCGAGCGTTTGTATGATGGGCCAGAAAATCGGCACCGTCAGCAAGATCATCGACAGACTGTCCATCACGCAGCCGAAGATCAGATAGAGCACAAGGATCAGCGACAAGATCACCCAAGGGCTCAGTCCGGTTTCACCCACCCAAGTGGCCAGCGATTGCGGCACTTGGCTCAGCGCGAGGAAGCCGTTGTAAAAGCCAGCCCCCAACACAATGAAGAAGATCATGCCCGTGGAATTGGCAGTGGACAGGAAGCTGTCCATCGCGGTTTTCCATGTCAGCCCGCCGTTGAGCCATGCGATCAGCCCGGTGCCGAAAGCCCCGACAGCGGCCCCTTCGGTCGGGGTGAAGACGCCCAAGTAGATCCCGCCGACAACAGACAGGAACACGATCAGCACGGGCCAGATGGCAAGCATCGTCTTCCAGCGCTCGGAATAGGGCTGACGCTCGCGCGTGCCAGCCGAACCTGGGTTACGGCGAACATAGATCGAGATCGTGATGATATAGCCCAGGGCCGCCAAGATGCCGGGGATAAAGGCCGCAAGAAACAGCTTGGCGATATTTTGCTCGGTGAGAATGGCGTAGATCACCAAGATCACCGATGGCGGAATGAGAATGCCCAAAGTGCCGCCCGCGGCAAGTGTCGCCGTCGAGAAGCCCCCCGAATAGCCGTAGCGGCGCAGCTCTGGCAACGCCACCTGACCCATGGTGGCCGCTGTTGCCAACGAAGAGCCACAGATCGAGCCAAAGCCTGCACAAGCGCCAATCGCCGCCATTGCCACCCCGCCTTTGCGGTGCCCAAGCCAGCTTTCCGCTGCTTTGAACAGCGCTTGGCTCATGCCGCCCAACGTGGCGAATTGGCCCATCAACAGGAACATTGGCACGATGGAAAGCGAATAGCTGGAGAAGGTCGAATAGACCTCCGACTTCAGCTTGCCCAAGGACATCGCCATGCCATCAGTGGCGAAATAAAGCCCCCCAAGGCCAACAAGAAACATCGCAAGCCCAATCGGCACGCGCAGAAAAATCATCACCAAAAGGACAGGAAAGGACCAAATCCCAAGCTCGAAATTCGTCAATGGACTGCTCCTTGGGTTCTTGGCAGCACTGCGCGCCCGGTCGAAATCTCTACGCTCCGCATGACAGCCAAATAGGCAGAAACGATCACCGCCAGCACAGCAGGAGGAATACACACGGCATAGCCGTACCAAACCTGAAACTGGATCAGGAAGGTGGTCTCGCCATAGCTTTTCTTGGCCAGCATCCCATCCCAAAGCCGCCAAGCAATCAGCGCCAGAACGATGAAAAACAGCACCTCAGCCGCCCACATCAAAAAGCGGTTCACCCGCTCCGAGAAGGCTGTGGTGAGAATATCGACAGTCGCATGGCTCTGTGTGATCTGGCAAAAGGGGATGAAGGCGAAAATTGAAAAGGCGATGCCCGCCTCAACAAGTTCGAAGTCACCCAGAACAGGGCCGATTCCCGTCGATAGAACGAGTTCGGCAAAGCCATTAAGGCTGCCTTGAAACAGGCTGCCATGCATCATTGTGTTGATCCCGCGTCCAAGGACCGAGACGCAGATCAGCAAGATCAGCGCCGCCAGAACGACCCCGCCTGCCCCTGCCATCCATCGGCTGAGCTTTACCAAGTTTGAATGCACTGGACCCTCCCCGGTCAGTAGATCAGATGGGCCGCCTTGCGGCAGCCCATCCATTTATGGCTTACTTACCAGCGCACTCGCCAGCTTGCAGATCCTGCGCTTCTTTAATCAAAGCCGCGCCGTCGATGCCTTTCGTCTGCATGTCTGCAATCCAAGAAGCATAGATCGGCTGGGCTGTGTCGCGCCAGATTTGGGTTTCGGCTTCGGTCAGCGTCACGATATTGTTGCCAAGGGCAACAGCAGCCTCACGCGCGGGGCCATCGGCACCTTCTTGAGTCTTGCCTGCGAAGATCGAGAAATCGAGGCCAGAATGCGCGTCGATCGCGGCCTTGGCTTCGGCTGACAGGCCGTCATACTTCGCCTTGTTCATCGCCAGAACGAAGGTGATGTTGTAAAGCGCACCACCGGTGAATTCGGTGTGGTTCTTTACCAATTCCGGCACTTTCAACGACGCGGTCACTTCCCATGGAATGGTCGTCGCATCGATCACGCCTTTGGACAGTGCTTCGGACACAGCCGGAACCGGCATGCCGACAGGCGTTGCGCCCAACTTTTCAAGCAGCTGGTTCACCACGCGCGAGCCACCCCGAATTTTCACGCCATCCAGATCGGTCGGTGTGCGGATCTCTTTATTGGCGTGGATCAAGCCCGGGCCGTGCACCCAAGTGCCGATGATGTGGACGTCTTTGAAGTCCGCATCCTTCATGTGGCTTTCAAACATTTTCCAATAGGCGCAAGACGCAGGGCCCGCTCCTTGGGTCATGAAGGGCAGCTCGAACACTTCGGTCTGTGGGAAACGGCCGGGGGTATAGCCGACAACGGTCCATACGACATCCGCAACACCATCAATCGCTTGGTCCATCAGCTCTGGCGGCTTGCCACCCAGCTGCATGGAGGCGTAGCGCTCAACCTTGATCTTGCCGCCCGAGTCCTTCTCGACAGCATCCGCCCAAACGTCGAGAACCAGCTTCGGCACGTTTGCTTGTGCAGGCAGGAATTGGTGCAGCTTGAGCGTCACCTCTTGTGCCATTGCGGACCCTGCGCCCAGTGTCAGCGCCAGTGCCGACGCGGCCATTGCTCCAAAAAACTTCGTCTTCATGGTCTATATCCTCCCTGAATTGACCGTTACTTTGACGGGGTGCAACACACCCCGGCAATTCTCAAAATCACTTATATGCCGCCATCAAAGCACGGGCTTCATTGATCAAGGCCTGACCGTCGATCCCCTTGCCCTTCACATCTGCAATCCATGCGTCATAGACGGGCTTTGCCAGATCTTCCCACGCTTTCGCGTCTTCTGCGCTGATCGTGACGATCGTATTGCCCGCATCCACCGCAAGTTGCCGCGCCGGGCCATCCGCATCGGCCTGCGTGCCGCCCGCAAAGATCGACAGCTCAAGACCGGAGTTATCGTCGATCACCTTTTTCAGATCGTCGGGCAGGCTGTCGTACTTCGCCTTGTTCATCGCCAGAACGAAGGTGA
>DOOI01000072.1:25403-25871 GCA_003512825.1 Paracoccaceae bacterium
TGTTCATCGCCAGAACGAAGGTGAGGTTATAAATCGCGGGGCCATCGAATTCGGTGTGGTTCTTGACCAGTTCCGGCACTTTCAGCGAGGTGGTGACCTCCCATGGAATGGTCGCGCCGTCGATCACGCCTTTCGACAGCGATTCCGGAATCGCGGTCACGGGCATGCCAACAGGCACAGCGCCCAACTTTTCAAGAAGCTGGTTCACCATCCGCGATCCGCCGCGAATTTTCATACCGTTCAAATCGGAAGGTTGCGACACGGGCTTGTTGGTATGCAGCATGCCGGGGCCATGCACCCAAGTCGCCAGAATTTTCACATCTTTGAAATCGGTGTCCTTCATCTGGCTCTCGAACATCTGCCAGTAGGCCGCCGATGCCGCGCGCGCGTCTTGCACCATGAAAGGCAATTCGAACACTTCAGTGCGCGGGAAACGACCCGGCGTAAAGCCGTTCCCGCCCCAAACCA
>DOOI01000072.1:26143-31256 GCA_003512825.1 Paracoccaceae bacterium
CGGCGTAAAGCCGTTCACGCCCCAAACCAGATCCGCCACGCCATCAATCGCTTGGTCGATCAATTCCGGCGGCTTACCGCCCAATTGCATCGAGGGATAGTGGTCGATCTTGATACGTCCATTCGAGGCGGTCTGCACTTTGTCGATCCAGACATCCAGCACCAGCTTCGGCACATTGGCCTGTTGCGGCAAGAACTGGTGCAGCTTGAGCGTCACTTCTTGCGCCATTGCCATCGAAACAGACCCGGCGAGCAACGCTGCAGCCGCCATTCCCTTGATCAAGGCTCTTCTCATTGTCATGTCGGTTTCCTCCCTATTCGACATGTCCCGGCACTGTTCCCGTGTCGCGGGTTACTCTTCCCAATCCGGTTGTTTCCGGGGATGGGCTGCCGCGAATGCAGGCAGTTTCTGACATTCTGCATAAACCGCGTTCACGCGCTTTAGATTCGAAATATCAATCCCAAAACGCTCGGCTGAAAATACTTGCGGCACAAGGCAAATATCCGCGAGCCCCGGCGCATCGCCATAGGCAAAGCGCGTTGCGGGACGTTGTGACAAGAGCCCCTCGCAGGCCTCCAGCCCATCGGTAAGCCACCGTGCGAGCCACGCCGTTACGGCCTCTTCCGACAGATTAAGCGTGCCCCGCAGATAGGCCAGCACCCGCAGATTTTGCAGCGGATGGATCTCGCAGGCGATCACTTGGGCAAAGCCCCGCACCTGAGCGCGCAGCACCGGATCGGCAGGCAAAAGCGCAGGCTCGGGGATGGTTTCGTCCAGCCATTCCAGAATGGCCAGCGATTGGATCAGCGTCTCGCCTGCGTCTGTCTCCAGCGCAGGCAAGAGCTTCTGGGGGTTGATCGCCGCAAACTCCGCCGATTTCTGCGCGCCACTCTTGAGGTGCACCGGAACAAACTCCGGACTCACCCCTTTTAGCCCAAAGGCAATACGGCAGCGATAAGATGAGGATGAGCGAAAATACCCCCAGTATTTCATTCGGCCGCTCCCAGCGTCAGATCAATCGCCGTCAGCCCGTCAATCGTGCCATGGATATGATCCCCCGCCACCACAGCGCCCACACCCGAAGGCGTGCCCGTGTAGATCAGATCGCCGGGTTCCAGATGGTAGTAACCCGACAAATGGTTGATGATCTCAGGGATCGACCAGATCAGCTCATCAAGCGTCGCAACTTGCTTGACGGTGCCATTCACGCTCATTTCGATCTTCTGCGTGCCAACGGTAAAGTCTTTGGCCTCGGTGATCGGCGAGATGACAGCGGATTGCTCGAAATCCTTGCCCAAGTCCCACGGACGACGCTTGTCCTTGCCGTCTTGCTGACGGTCGCGGCGGGTCATGTCGAGACCACAGGCATAGCCATACACCACGCTCATTGCGTCTTCTTTCGAGATACGGAACGCCGGACGCCCAATCGCCACCACCAGCTCCATCTCGTGATGATAATCGTTGGTGCCGGGCGGATAGGGAATAGTGGCCCCCGTCAGCACCGTCGCAGAGGGCGTCTTGGTGAAGTAGAATGGCGCTTCACGGTCAACCTCATGGCCCATCTCTGCGGCATGCGCGGCATAGTTCCGACCAACACAGAAAATCCGGCGCACTGGAAAGGTTTTCTCGCTTCCCGCCACAGGCACCTGCGGATGGCGGGGAAGATCAAAAAGTGCGGTCATCTGGCGCGTTCCTCATAGTATCCAAGTTTTTCCTGCAATGGGCGATCATGCACCCGAATGAGGAAAGCAGGCGCATCGCCCGTATTCGTGTGATCCACCTCGGCAAAGACCGGCGCGGTGAACGTGTCTTTCTCGGCCCAGTCAAAGGCATGACCGTCCAGCACGGACCGCCCCTTGCCGCCAATGACGTGGAAAATCGCCGATTCCGACGACAGCGGCGGCCGCACGGTTTCGCCGGGACGGATCATCATCGCGGTAAAGCCCATCACAGGCAGCACCGAGTCACCCGTTTCGGGGTTCACATAATCCATCTCTACGACGCCATCGGTGTATTTCGCCATTTGGCGCAACGCAGCTTCGGTGCGCTCCCACGGGAACCGCGCCATCGGATACCGACGCGCTTGATTGCCACGGCGCGACGGCACGAGCCCTGCCGAAGCATATTCCACCAATGCCGCATCCGGGCGGTTACGCTGGGCCTGTAGCGGCGCTTCTTCCGCATAGGAGCCTTCGAGGTAGACGAAGAGCGGCAAATCAAGCGCATCCAGCCAAATCACTGGCTCGTCGCCTTCATGCCCATGGTCATGCCAATCGCCACCCGGCGTCAGCACCAGATCGCCACGGTTCATCGGCAGCTTCTCACCGTCGACCACTGTAAAGCCGCCCTTACCCTCGACGATAATCCGCGCCGCAGAGGGCGTATGACGGTGGGCAGGGGCCGTTTCGCCCGGCAAAAGCAGCTGCATGCCGATATAAATCGACGAAGTTGCCTGCATCGCACCCGTTCCGCGCCCTTGGTCCGACATCACCAGAACCCGGCGTTCGGCTTTTTCCACTGGGGTCAATTCACCAGCGCGCATCAAAAGTGGGCGCACCTTGTCAAAGCTCCAATAGCTGGGCTTCGTCGTGGGCGCGGGTTTTCCGTGTGGCAGAACCTTACGCATCATCGGCCAAAGCGGCGCGACGCCAGCTTCGGTCATTGCATCGCGGTAATCCTGCGGCAGCTCTTCAAGCGTGCCCAGTTGAACCGACATTCCAACCTCCCTGTTGCAATCCAATATATGGAATGCATACATATTATATTGCGCCCCGTCAAATAGATCGCGTACATACTAAGCCGATGATCAATCGGTGGAAGCGCATGTTGTTATGGAGTATAGCAAAACTGTGACCGAGTCTGTCAATAAGTTTAGCTGACCGTACGGTCGAATTTGTTGGGGAGCAAAGAAAAAATGAACGACAGCTTTCGCGCGATGCCTGGCCACTTAATACGACGCGCGCATCAGGCCTCTACCGCGATCTTTGCTCAGGCAATGGCCCGCGAAGGCCTTGACTTGACGCCATTTCAGTTCGCCGCCCTCGCCACGATCTCCGGTGAACCCGGCCTGGATCAGGCCACTGTTTCCGCCCGCGCCGCCGTAGATCGCGCCACGATTGGTGGTGTCATTGACCGGCTTGTCGACAAACGCTTCGTCGCGCGCGAAGTCTCCACCAAAGACCGTCGCGCACGCGTGCTCACACTAACCGATTCGGGAGCGGCGGCGCTGGCCCAAGTGCAGGCCGCCATCCAGAGCGTGCAAGATACCATCTGCCAAGGTTTGAGCGACGCCGATCAAGCGATGCTGGTCGAGCTGTTAACCCGCATCAGCGAAAACCACCCCAAAGGCCAGTAACCCCTGCGCTGCGCGGCTAGACCACTGCAGAGAAACACTGGATCGCCCCACCGTGCACGCCGATATCCAGCGGCCCAAAATCCGACCCGACGCAGAGCGAGAAATATTCCACCGTCGGCAAATAAATCACCTGATAATCCCCATCAGAGCGCGTCACAGTCCAGCAGGTCTGCATGATGCCACCGGAGAATTGCACCGAGACCGGGCGGGGCCGCTTCACGCGCATTTTTTGAAAATGCACCAAGGTGCTGGGGTGCCCGAGATGCGCCGCCACCTCTGCCTCCACCAACTGCGTGATATGTTGCGCCAGATCCTGCATGTTGCCCCTCATACCCGCGCTCGCCGCAGGGCTCATTCTTAATCTTGCCCAGCGCGCGCAGAAGTCAACCAAGGCTTCCCTCTTTGAACGCTCAGACTATGCTCGCATCATCGCTGATAGGAGAGCACCATGCCTGCAACCTTCCCCGTTCCAACTCTCACCCATGTCTGCGACCTATTCGTTGATCTGGACCCAATCCGCGACATGGGCCAAGGCCGTGCCGGTCAGCGCCGCATCATCCCGATTATTGGCGGACAGGTCACAGGCCCTCGGCTGTCTGGCCGTATCCTCAACCTTGGGGCCGATTGGCAAACGATCTGGAGCAATGGCGTAGCCGAACTCGACACCCGCTACGCCATCGAAACCGATGATGGCGCCACCGTAGAGATCAAGAATTACGGTTACCGCCATGGCCCGGCGCATGTCATCGCGGCCATCGCACGCGGCGAAGAGGTGCCCCAGAGCGATTACTACATGCGAACCCACGCACGACTGGAAAGCGGCGATCCTCGCTATGCATGGGTCAACCGCACGCTCTTTGTCGGAACAGGCGCACGAAAAGCGGGCCAAGTCGTGGTTTCACTCTTCGCGGTAGAGTAGTCATTTACAAATAACACAGCCGCCAAAATTGATCGAGCCAATTTCGTTATTCTGTCGAGTCGCGTTTCACACGCCATGATGATGTCCGACAGGATATATCCCAAAGTGCTATTATACATATTCAAACGAATTATTTAATAATACTTAATAGACATTTGCGTAAATTCAACAAATATAACTCCAAAGCCGCAAAGCCTTAATTTGTTGGGTTTTCAAATACTTTATTGCCCTGTGTGGCGATGCCGACACAACTATTTTACGAAACAAATTCCAAGCAATTCCTTTCCGGTTTTTCCGTCTAAACTATCAATCGAAAGATTATTTAGAATGGGGCAAATTTATGTCGTTTCACTTTATGAAAGGGGACGAGTTCCTTGGATGCCGACACAGGCTCAATGGCGCGCGAGAGGTTGTCTATGACGAAGCTTCGGGAAAACGGGTCATTTTGAGCATCCGCGAAAAGTCGGTGACCGATAAGGTTCTTGAAGAGGCCCTGATAGAAGCACTGGCCTCTCGCAATATCCTTGGCGGCGTCATCTCTGCGCTGGCGCTACGGAAAATTGACATCGACTACGCCTAAACGTCCCTGCGGTGGCGCTGCCCTGCTGCAAACCGACTGAGACCAGCCAAGGATAACAGGGCAACATGCGAGCAATCATCTACAAATCCGCGCTGGCGCTACACACCGACCCCTACACGCATGGCATCCTTGCGGGGGCGCCCATTTCCTTGGCGCTCTCCCAAGACGGCACGATTTCCGCATCAGTTGAAAGCCCGCGTCGCGGGCTTTTCCGTCTAGGGATGCCTCGGCCAATCGTCTTGGGCACATTGCAGCATAC
>DOOI01000221.1:0-227 GCA_003512825.1 Paracoccaceae bacterium
CCAAAGTGCTCACATATATCGCGGACATCACCGTCAACGGGCACCCCGAAACCGCTGGCCGGGCGCGGCCTGCTGCCGAAGTAAAGGCCCCCAAACCCCCGAAAATCAGCCTTGAGCCGCCCAAACCCGGCACCCGCACCCTGCTTGACGCCCAAGGCCCGAAAGCTGTGGCCGATTGGATGCTCGCGCAAGACCGCCTGCTTCTGACCGACACCACCATGCGCGAC
>DOOI01000221.1:476-7678 GCA_003512825.1 Paracoccaceae bacterium
AGACCGCCTCTTGCTGACCGACACCACCATGCGCGACGGCCATCAATCGCTGCTGGCCACCCGGATGCGCTCGATCGATATGATCAAGGTAGCCCCCGCCTATGCACAGCTGCTGCCCGAGCTTTTCTCGGTCGAATGCTGGGGCGGTGCGACTTTTGACGTGGCCTATCGCTTCTTGCAAGAATGCCCATGGCAACGCCTGCGCGACTTACGCACGGTCATGCCGAACGTGCTCACCCAAATGCTGCTGCGCGCGTCAAACGGCGTTGGCTACACCAATTACCCCGACAACGTCGTGCAATCCTTCGTGGCACAAGCCGCCCGCACCGGTGTCGATGTGTTCCGCGTCTTCGATAGCCTGAATTGGGTTGAAAACATGCGCGTCGCGATGGACGCCGTAGGCGAAAGCGGCAAGATCTGCGAAGCGGCGATCTGCTACACGGGCGATATTCTCGACCCCAAGCGCGCCAAATACGACCTGAAATACTATGTCTCCATGGCACGCGACCTCGAAGCCGCAGGCGCACATGTCCTCGGACTGAAAGATATGGCAGGCCTGCTCAAACCTGCAGCAGCACAGGCATTGGTCAAGGCGCTCAAGGACGAGTTGACCATCCCGGTTCATTTCCACACCCATGACACCTCCGGCATTGCCGGCGCCACGATTCTCGCAGCCGCCGACGCAGGGGTCGACGCCGTCGATGCCGCCATGGACGCCTTCTCGGGCGGCACCTCTCAGCCCTGCCTCGGCTCGATCGTCGAAAGCCTGCGCCACACCCCGCGCGACACCGGGCTCGACATCGCAGCAATCCGCGATCTGTCGGGCTATTGGGAACATGTCCGCGCGCAATACAGCGCCTTCGAATCCGGCCTCGCAGCCCCCGCATCCGAAGTCTATCTGCACGAGATGCCCGGAGGCCAGTTCACCAACCTCAAGGCACAGGCCCGCTCTATGGGACTGGAAGAAAGATGGCCCGACGTGGCCCGCACCTATGCCGACGTCAATCAGATGTTCGGCGATATCGTCAAAGTCACCCCCTCCTCCAAAGTCGTGGGCGACATGGCGCTGATGATGGTCTCCCAAGGTCTGAGCCGCGCCGATGTCGAAGACGCGTCGCGCGACGTCTCTTTTCCCGACTCCGTCGTCGACATGATGAAAGGCAACCTTGGCCAACCCCCCGGCGGTTTCCCCGAAGCGCTGGTCAAAAAGGTGCTCAAAGGTGAAAAACCCGCGACCGAACGTCCGGGCAAACATCTCGCGCCCATCGACCTTGAAGCGACCCGCGCCGCCCTCTCCACTGAATTGGATGGTCGCACCATCGACAACGAAGACCTCAATGGCTACCTGATGTATCCCAAGGTCTTTCTGGATTACATGGGCCGCCACCGCGCCTACGGTCCGGTTCGCACCCTGCCCACCCGCACCTTCTTTTACGGGATGGAACCGGGCGAAGAAATCTCCGTGGAAATCGATCCGGGTAAAATCTTGGAAATCCGCCTGCAAGCAGTTGGTGAAACCGATGAAACAGGCGAGGTCAAAGTGTTTTTCGAACTCAATGGCCAACCCCGCTCCATCCGGGTGCCAAACCGTTTGGTGAAAAGCACCACGCAAGCCCGCCCGAAAGCTGATACTGCCAATCCAGCCCATATCGGCGCCCCAATGCCCGGCATCGTGGCCTCCGTCGCGGTGAAACCGGGACAAGACATCCACGAGGGCGATATGCTGCTCACGATCGAAGCGATGAAAATGGAAACCGCACTTCACGCCGACCGTGTCGGCGTCGTCAAAGCCGTTCACGTGCACCCCGGCGCACAGATCGACGCGAAAGACCTTTTGATCGAACTGGAGTAATCTGCCCCTGTCTCTCCTTCGAAAAATATCCCGGGGGGAGACGAGCATCGCGAGGAGGGGGGCAGCGCCCCCCTCACTTCCTCACCCCGAAACACAAAGGCTTCCCATGATTGTCACCCCCCTCTACGCAGGCCTTCTTGGCCTCTTGCTTCTCGCGCTCTCGATCAATGTCATCCGCGACCGCTTTCGCACCAAGGTCTCGCTCGGCGATGGCAATGATGCGCTTTTGCAAAAATCCATCCGCGCCCATGGCAATTTCGTCGAATACGCCCCCTTGGGCCTCGTGTTGATTGCTGTGGCCGAGCTGCAAGGTGCGCCTGCCTTCGCGGTCCATCTCTTGGGCACGGCGCTCTTTCTTGGCCGCGCGCTGCATGCCTACGGCATTACGCGCCCCAAAGACCTCCATCCTGCGCGTGGTCTTGGCATGCTGCTCACCTTTGCCGCTCTCGGCCTCACCAGCCTCGCGCTCCTCGCGCATCGCCTGTTTTGAACCGCGCTTTCGACCAATTGCCGTGCATTTTTTCCCTTGCAGCCGCCGCGCGCTTCTCCTATCACGCCGCTACCGATCAGGGCGCGGGCGTAGCTCAGGGGTAGAGCATAACCTTGCCAAGGTTAGGGTCGAGAGTTCGAATCTCTTCGCCCGCTCCAAGACGAAAAGCCTCCCTTCGGGGAGGCTTTTGTTTTTCCGAGCCTTGCCTGAGCGACGGTCCCGCCCCTCTCGCACGCAGGCTGGGTTTAGCGAATTGGAAACCGTTTACGACAATAGTCTGATTGCGCTTCGAACTCGTCCAGCGTCTGCTCCAGATCGCGCCGATCTGCCACCGCTTTGAGCGCCAAAAGCTTCTGGTTTTCCGTGCCGCTTACATAGATTTGCAGAATGTAGCCTGCGTAAAGCAGCACAAATTCCTTATCGCGTGTGCCAATGATTTCGGCGCGCTCCATCACCGCCGCAGTCTGGCTGATGATATAGGCGCATTTCAAGGCCTCGGCCTCTTCTCCAACATAGACCCGGCGCCCCTGCGCCATAGCCGCGCCCGCAAGGGTCGCCACGACGGCCCCCACCAGTCCTGCCCGGCACCACAGGGCCACGCGCGCAGACACTCAGAAGGCCTTGAAAGTCAAAGTGGTCAAACTGCGCTCGATCCCCGGCACATCCAGCAGGGTCTCGTTGATATAGTGCCCGATGTCGCGATCTTTCGGGATGTAGAGCTTGAGGAGCAAATCCCATTCCCCGCTGGTGGAATAGAGCTCTGAATGAATCTCCCTCAGCGCAATTTCCTCCGCCACCGCATAGGTTTTTCCGGGTTTGCAACGGATTTGGACGAAAACACAGGTGCTCATATTAGCTCTCCTTTGTGCCAAACCTGCCTCGCGCCGCGCGCCGGGTCAATCGCCTCTCCGCCACCCTCCGCGCCCCTTGCCGCATCTCTGTGGCCACAGCGGCAAAAAACCCCGCCCCAAAGGGCTTCCGCCCGCGCCCTGCCCCGCCTATAAGCCTTGCAAAGCTATAGGAATTCCCATGCGCCGCGCTACAATCTCTCGCCAGACCGCTGAAACCGAGATCACCGTCACCCTCGATCTCGATGGAACGGGCCGCTACGACAACAAAACTGGCGTCGGTTTCTTCGACCATATGCTCGATCAATTGGCGCGCCACGCGCTGATCGACATGACTGTGCGCTGCACCGGCGATGTGCATATCGATGATCACCATTCCGTCGAGGATGTGGGCATCGCCCTTGGCCAAGCTCTGACCCAAGCGATGGGCGACAAAAAGGGCATCCGCCGCTATGGCGAATGCGCCCTGCCGATGGATGACGCGCAAATCCGTTGCGCGCTTGACCTCTCGGGCCGTCCCTTCCTTGTGTGGAATGTCATATTCCCCACTCAAAAGATTGGTCAGTTTGATACCGAATTGGTGCGCGAATTTTTCCAAGCCCTGTCCACACATGGCGGCATCACCCTGCACCTTGATCAGGTCCATGGCGTCAATAGCCATCACATCGCCGAAGCCGCGTTCAAAGCCTGCGCGCGCGCCTTGCGCGATGCGCTAGACATCGACCCGCGCAAAGCCGATGCCATTCCCTCTACCAAGGGCATTTTGTGATCCTATGACGACAGTCATCGTCGATTACGATTCCGGCAATCTGCATTCTGCCGAGAAAGCCTTTCAGAAAATGGCGCTGGAAACCGCCAGTGGCCCGGTCATGGTTACGGCAGATCCCGATGTGATCCGTCGGGCCGACCGCATCGTGCTGCCCGGCGACGGCGCTTTTCCCGCTTGCCGACACGCGCTCTTCGATCATCGCGGCGTTTTTGAAGCCATGGAAGAAGCGGTCGCGCGCGATGCCAAGCCGTTTCTGGGCATTTGTATCGGGATGCAAATGCTGGCGCGCGAAGGCCTTGAATACACCCCCACCCCCGGCTTCAACTGGATTGACGGCACGGTAGAGAAAATCAGCGCGCGGGCCGGGCGCAAAGTGCCCCATATGGGTTGGAACGATCTGATCATTGATCACCCCCACCCGCTCTTTGATGGGCTAAAAACGGGCGATCATGCCTATTTCGTGCATTCCTATCACTTTCGCGTGGCCAACCCTGCCCACAGGCTTGCCCATGTGGATTATGGCAGTGACGTCACCGCTATTGTGGGCCGCGACACTATCGCGGGCTTCCAGTTTCACCCGGAAAAGAGTCAGGCAATCGGCCTTCGCCTGATTGCCAATTTCCTGAACTGGCGCCCCTGACGTGGCGAAACGCGCGTCTTAGGGCTTGGACACCATCCGCCCCAATACGCGCCCGCCCATCACATGCACATGCAAATGCGGCACTTCTTGCACGCCAGCCTCACCTGCATTGGAAATCAACCGATAGCCTCCAAGCCCATCACCGGGCCGCACGCCGACCAATTCGCACACCTGATTCACCGCCCTTGTGAAATCGACGATCTCTGCGTCGCTGGCCTCAGCCGCAAAATGATCATAGGTCACATAGGGCCCCTTGGGGATCACCAGCACATGCACAGGCGCCTGCGGGCCAATATCGTGAAATGCCAAGCTATGCTCGGTTTCCAGAACGGTTTTATTGGGAATCTCCCCGCGCAAAATCTTGGCGAAAATATTTTGCGGATCATACACATAGGCCATGAGCGAGCACCTTCAGTCGGCAAAGAGATATTGCGTTGCGGCGACTTCATGCGCCTTGTCCTGAGAAATGGCAAGAAACTGCGACAGTTTCAATGTGTTCACATCCACCGGGTCCGCTTCGCGAAACTTGATATAACCCTCATAATTCGCCTCGCGGATGCGGTCGCTCTCAAAGGCAATATCGTTGCGAAGTGTCGGCAAAAGACGCTCCAACGCATCGCGCGGCGTGCGTTCCCCCGCCAGCCCGACCCGCATCGCATGGCCGATCAGATATTCATCCGAGAACTGGCATTCGATTTCCAGCACCTTGGTCTTGGCGCGGTCGCCGCAAAAATCGTTCAACAAATCTATATTTGACGGGTCCATGCAAACGATCAGGCGATCCGTATCATAGTAGTCAAACAGCATCCGCATAAGCGCCCGGCGGTGCCGGGTGCGCTTGCCAATGCTGGATTGAATGCCGCCCAGATCCGGCAAAGGCGTGCTTTCTTCGTTAAAGAGGTAATCAATGGCGGGCACACTCACCACAGTCCTAAACCGCTCCATCAGGCGCTTGGCCACGTGCCATTTTTTGCACACAACGATCATCAACTCGCGCTCGCGCCCGATCGAACTTTCCTTTTCCCAAAACCGAGGCGCAAACCGCTGGCCAATCCGGCCCCGCCCGGCGAGAAATTTGAACAGGCTCCGCCCCTCGTTCGAGATGCGGAATTGCACACCTTCGGCGGCATAAAGCTCACCCAGCCGCGCCTTCATCTCTCGGGCATCCGGGCTTATTTTTCGTGCAAAAAGAAAATCTTGGCTCAAAAGCAGATCATAGTGATCATTGTAGAACACAACGGGCATGCCATAGTCGGTGAACATCAAGAACGTCAGCGTGCGCGCGCGAATTTCCGTGTCCGGCACCAGATGGCGAACCAGCGTTTGGAAAAAGGTTTCATCCGGGATCCACGTCGTGCGGAAAAACCGCATGACATCACGGCGTTTTTTGACAAATTCGAGAATCCACTCCACCGTGCGCCGCCGCAAACACCACCATTGCGAGCCGATTTGCACCTGAATATCTGCGGGAATGTCGCGTGTCAGGCCAAACCGTTTTTGCAGGTTGTAACTGGCATAATAGCGCCATTTTTGCGTGCGCTCGTTAAAGAAATGCCGATAGATCAATCGGTCTTCCTTCATTCCCGTCTTGATCCAGTCACTGTCAAAAAAGTCAAAGCTTTCAATATAATCCACGTCCTCGCCATCCAGGAACTCATGGGCATATTCCGCTGATTTGATGGCCATGCAATCGCCAGACAGCATGTAGAAATGCGTGGCGCGCGGAAAGGCTTCGACGGCGCTCTCAACCGCATAAAGCGTGGCTTGCACCAAACTCCACTCTCCCCAGCCGCATTTGATCCGCTTGCGGGCAAAGGTGACATTGGGATTGTCTCTCAAAGCGGTCCGGATGCGCTCGTATTCCGCGAGCTTGGAGCGCGCATCATAATGGATGGACATATAATCCCCCGCAGCCGTCAGACGCTCGGCCTGACGGATGATCCCCTCCGGGTCCTTGTGGGAGAGCAGGATATAGGCGATCTTTGCCATGAGAGAGAATTAAAACCTATGTTTACGGGTTTGAAATAGCTAGATACAAGCGAAGCGTCATTGAAGAAACGGTGTTTTGCTGGTTTTTTGTGACAGTGACTTGAAGGGCGCGCAAGACGCCCTGATGACGGAGGCGAGCAAATGGGATTTCCCGGAACCTGGATGACTGAAAGCGAAAGCGTGGTGTACCGCGTGGTGCCCAAATGTGCATGCTCCACCATCGGTCAAATCATGTTTTATTCCGATCACGGTCGTTTCTTTGATGGCGACATTCATGACGCCACTGACGGGATGCATAAATGGGCCATCGAGCCTAGCCAGCCCCTGATCGAGCAAAACGTCACCTCGCACAAATCCTATGCTTTCACTGTGGTGCGTAACCCCTACACCCGGATTCTGTCGTCCTTCTTCGACAAGATTTGCGGCATTCAACGTAACGGCAAGCGCTATCGCGGTAACCTCGTGCCGCTCTTGGTGCAGAAATACGGCGTCGATGTCGGCGGCGAAAGTGGCACGGAAGACTTCGATCAAATTCAAAGCTTCCGCCGTTTCTTGCTTTTTGCGCGTGACACCATCCGGTGGCGCCGCCCGATGGAGCCAGACATTCACTGGTC
>DOOI01000117.1:0-11171 GCA_003512825.1 Paracoccaceae bacterium
CATCGTTTTTTGTGACTGACGTGATGGATTACTCCAGCGGCAGCGCCACGAACCGTGGCTCGCCCGCCCGGCGCACCAAAAGCAACAGCGACTTGCGCCCGCTGTCTTTGGCCTGCCCGATCTGGGCTTCCAGATCGGCGGGCGTTGCCACGGCCTGTTGGCCTGCTTCTGCCACCAGATCACCAGCGCGCATGCCTTTTTCGTAGGCCACGGACGTTTCATCAACTGCCGTCACCACCAGACCCTCGGCATCGGGTGCCAGTTTCAGCTCCTCGCGCAGCGCCTCCGACAACACCGACAGCGACATGCCCAAGAGATCGGCCTTCTCTGGCGCGGCCTCTTCCATTGGTTCGCCATTGCCTGCGTCCGATTTCTCTGCATCTTCGCGACGACCCAAAGTGACTTTCAGCGTCTGGGTCTTGCCCTCGCGGAACACGACCATCCGCACTGCCGCGCCGACATCCGCATTCCCGACCATCCGCACAAGGCCGCGCGTGTCAGCAACTTCGGTGCCCTCAAAGGACAAGATCACGTCGCCCTGCAAGATGCCGCCATCTTTGGCCGGGCCATCCGGCACATCGGTCACAAGCGCGCCTGCGGTTTTCTCCAGCCCCAGCGATTCAGCCAAATCGTCGGTGACATCCTGAATACGCACCCCAAGCCAACCGCGGCGGGTTTCACCATATTGCTTGAGCTGATCCACGACTTTCGACACGACATTCGACGCCATCGAGAAGCCGATCCCGATCGAGCCACCATTTGGCGACAAGATCGCGGTGTTTACCCCGATGACATCGCCATCGAGATTGAACAGCGGACCACCAGAGTTGCCGCGGTTGATGGCGGCGTCTGTCTGGATGTAATCGTCATACGACCCCGACAGCGCCCGATTGCGCGCCGAGACGATCCCTGCCGACACCGAGAACCCTTGGCCCAGCGGGTTGCCCATTGCCACCACCCAATCACCAACGCGCATGGTATCGGAGTTGCCAAAATTGACATATGGCAGCGGCTTGCCCGCCTCCACTTTCAAAAGTGCGATATCGGTATTGACATCGCGGCCAATCAACTTCGCAGGCAGCTCTTCTCCCGAGAAGAACTCGATAACGATTTCATCTGCGTTTTCAATTACATGGTTGTTGGTGACGATATAGCCATCCTCCGAGATCACAAATCCAGAGCCCAAGGCCGAGGCCTTGCGCGGACGATCACCGCCTCCGCGATTGCGATCTTGGAATTCCTTGAAGAAATCCTCAAAGGGGCTGCCTTCGGGCACGATGGGATTGGGCCCAGCGCCCGCAGCGACCACAGTCGTTGTGGTGATATTTACAACCGACGGACTGATCTTGTCGGCCAGATCCGCAAAGCTATCGGGCCTGGCCCAAGCGCTCACCGCCTGTGCCAGCATTAAAATGCCCGCCATAAGTGTTACAAGCAACGCACGCGCGGCGCGGTTTTCTTGATTGGGGATGGACAGTGCCAGTGCTCTCACGTCCCTCACTCCTTCTTGTCAAATCACGAGCCTCACATCGGGCCCATCCAGTCGTACCTTCCATCTAGGCGCGCTTGGACGCAACACAAACCCTTGTTGCAATTCGTCACCTCAACGTGAGGTGCGCTTGAAATGCCGTGACCGGAATTTCAGAAATGCCGCACCAGCCATAGCAAGGCGACGCCCAGCACCGCGACCGCCAAACCAGCCCAACGCCGAACCTCGGGGGGAATGTCGCGCATCGCCTCCAGAAGGCGCTCCAAATAGGAAGGGGCCAGCGCCCAGGCCAGCCCCTCCACAATCATCACCAGCGCGAGGCCTGTGATCAACAGCCCGATCATTGCCGAGCGCGATCCGATTTCAGGTAGTCAAAGAACTCGCTGTCAGGTGTCATCACCATCGAGGAATTCGAGCCCATCAACGCCTTTTCATAGGCCTGTAGCGACCGGTAGAAAGCGAAGAATTCCTGATCTGCACCAAAGGCTTCTGCGAAAACTCCGTTCCGCTGAGCATCGGCTTGACCGCGCACGATCTGCGCTTCTTTCTCGGCTTCCGACAGGGTCTCGACCACGGTTCTATCGGCCAAGGCGCGCACACGCTGCGCGGCTTCGTTACCGCGGGCGATCTCGTCTGCCGCTTCCCGTTCCCGCTCGGCACGCATCCGTGCGAAAGTGGCGTCAAGGTTTTGCGACGGAAGGTTTGTCTGTTTCAGACGCACGTCGATCACATCAAGCCCCAAGCCCAGCGCCGAAGCGCGCGCCTGATCGCGGATCCGATTCATCAAGCCCCGACGGTCTTCCGACAAGATCGTGTCCGACGTCACCTGATCGGCACCCAGCACCTCACGGATTTGTGCGTTCAGGATCGACGACAAGCGATCTTCGGCAAGTCGTTCGCCACCGCCACCCACGGCCTGACGGAACTGGACCACATCCGCAATCCTGTATCGCGCAAAGGCATCCACCACGAGGCGGCGGTCATCCGACGGCGTAACTTCGATGGTTTCGGTATCGAGGCTCAGGATCCGGTCGTCATATTTCACCACTTCCTGAATGAAGGGGATCTTGAACGCGAGGCCCGGATCTTCCTTGACCGACTTGATTTGGCCAAACTGCAAGACCAGCGCTTTTTCGCGCTCATCCACCACGAAAACCGACGACAAAACCACCGCCACACTGGCCGCGATTACCGGCAAAAGGAAAGTTGTCATACGCATATCAATTGCCCTCCGTCGTCGAGCGTCGCAGCTCATTCAAAGGCAGGTAAGGCACAACACCTGAACCGCCTTCGCCACCGACAATCGATTGATCCAGAATGGTTTTATCCACCGATCCCAGCACCTTTTCCATGGTCTCCAGATAAAGACGCTTGCGCGTCACTTCAGGCGCCTTGGCATATTCTTCGCGCACAGCGGTAAAGCGGCTGGCTTCACCGATCGCTTCGTTCACTGTCTGAGCACGGTAGGCTTCGGCCTGTTCGAGAACCTGCGCGGCCTTACCACGTGCTTCGGCCAGAACGCGGTTGGCATAGGCATCGGCCTGACGCTCCAAACGGTCACGTTCCTGCTCGGCCGCCTGCACTTCGCGGAAGCTGTCGATCACTTCGCGCGGCGGGTCGGCCCGCTCAAGGTTCACACGCACAATGCTGATACCCGCGTCGTATTCATCCAGCACCGCTTGGATATTGGCCATGGCCGTATCGGCAATCACCCCCCGGTCCCGGTTGAGGATCGGCGCAAGGTTCGATGCGGCAATGATTTCGCGCATGACAGCTTCCGAGGCGGCTTGCACTGTTGGCTGCGCGTCGCGGATGTTAAACAGATATTTCCCTGCGTCATTGATGTTCCAGACCACCTGAAAATCAATATCCACGACGTTGGCATCTGTGGTCAGCATCAGCCCGGCATCCGAACCGCTCGAAGCCACACCGACGTTCTCGGTCCGCTCCGACGTGACGTTGATCACTTCGGCGGTGACCAATGGCCAAGGCGCAAAGTTCAAGCCGGGATTGCCTGTCGCGCTATATTTGCCAAGGAACAGCTCGACCGACTGTTCTTCCGGGCGCACCGTGTAAAAGCTTGAAAACGCCCACAAAGCCACCAAGGCCAAAGCGCCAATCCCCACCGTGCCACGCGTCAGGCGCGGCCCTTCGGGAATGCCGCCGCCATTGCTGCCGCCATTGCGCCCATTGCCGCCGCGCCCGCCCATAAGAACGCGCAGCTGCTCCTGACCTTTCCGCATCAATTCGTCGATTTCCGGGATTTGCGGCCCGTTATCTTGTGGTCGACGACCATCATTGCGCGAGCGATCATCATCATCCCCGCCTCGGTTGCCACCGCCGCCGCCCCATGGGCCGCCCGTGTTTCCAGCCATCAGCCTCTACCCTCTTATAAAACAATTTCTCTCAGGCTTGTGTCTAAACCTGTGCATCTTGCGGCGAATTTCAAGCCACCCGCACAGGTTTCGACATCGTCACCAATTCTTCGGCCATTGTCGGATGAACGGCACAGGTGGCGTCGAACTGTTCTTTCGTCGCCCCCATCTTCACTGCAATTCCGGCCATCTGGATCATTTCTCCGGCCCCTGGGGCCACAATATGGCATCCCAGCACCCGCCGGGTTTCGGCGCAGACGATAAGTTTCATCAAAACGCGCGCGGCTTTTCCGATAAAAGACGTCCGCATCGGGCGAAAAGACGTGGCGTAAACCTCGATTGGCCCAAGCGCACGCGCCGCCTCTTCGCTTAGCCCCACAGTGCCCATTTCGGGCTGGGTGAACACGGCCGTCGGGATCAGATCATGATCCGGTTTCGTCGGCTTGCCCTTGAACACCGTTTCGACAAAGGCCATGCCCTCGCGGATCGCCACAGGTGTCAGATTGACCCGGTCCGTCACATCCCCGACTGCATAAATCGATGGCACCGCAGTTTGGCTATAGGCATCAACGGCCACGGCCCCGCCGCGCTTGACCTGCACCCCCAGCGCCTCCAGCCCCAAACCCTCGGTATTGGGCACGCGCCCGGTGGCAAAGAATACCGCGCCGAACACGCGCTCGGTTCCATTGGTGGCCTTTACCCGGATACCATCGGCGCTCTTTTTCATCGCGAGAATATTGGTGCCCATGTGCATATCGATGCCCGATTGCGCCATCTCTTCTGCCACCAGTCCCCGCGCCTCGTCGTCAAAGCCGCGCAACACTTGTGCGCCCCGATAATATAGCGTGGTCTTTACCCCCAAGCCATTGAGGATACAGGCGAATTCGCAAGCGATATAGCCGCCGCCCAAAATCAACACGCTGTCCGGCAATTCCGTCATCTGAAACACATCATCCGACACCATGCCCAACTCGGCCCCCGGCACATCAGGGCGCACAGGGCGCCCACCCGTGGCGAGCAAAATATGCTTGGCGCGCCGCTGCTGCCCATCGGCCAGCTCAACCGTATGAGCATCAATCAGCCGCGCACGTGCATCATAGGTGGTCACACCATTATTCTTGAGAATGCCGCGATAGACCGTTTCCAGCCGGGTTAATTCGCCCTCAAGTCGCGTGCGAAACTTGGACCAGTCAAAGGCACCGTCTTGCCCCCCCCAGCCATATTCGCGCGCCTCTTCCATCAATCCGGGGAATTCTGAGGCGAATACCATCAGTTTTTTCGGCACACAGCCGCGGATGACACAGGTGCCGCCATAGCGGCTCTCTTCGGCCAAGGCCACCTTCACCCCGGCTTGCGCCGCCACACGCGCCGCGCGCACGCCGCCCGATCCGCCGCCGATCACAAAAAGATCATAGTCAAACGCAGTCATCTAAGGCCTCCTGCAGGGTCAGCTTTGGCAATCTTGGCAAGCTTATTCCACAGCCCCCCGCCCTTGGCCAGAGCAGCCCCACCCCAGGTGCAGCCCCAACCATCACTTTCTGTCCAGAAGATCTCCCGAGGGTGCGCGCAGATAAATCCGCCTTTGACCCCAGCGCCGGGATCACTCCATCAGATCGGAAAACAGGTTATCGCTTTCGGTAAAATCGAGGCGATCTTTCTCAACAGTGCCTTGATTGATGTCGCGCACTTCGACCCGGCCATCGCCATAGCCCACCACCACGATGTCACAAATATCGATGAACAGGCCGTTTTCCACGACACCGGGCACCTGATTAAGCACCATCGCCATCTGGCGGGCATTACCGATACGGTTGAGATGCAGATCAAGAATATGGTTGCCCTCATCGGTGATGAAAGGCCGATCCCCATTCATTCGCAATGTTACATCGCGGCCCAGAACATCGAGCGAGATCAGCATTTCTTCCACCAGCGTCTTGGTGGTTTGCCATCCGAAAGGGATCACTTCTATCGGCAGCGGAAACGCTCCCAGCCGCTCGACTTCCTTGCCCACATCCGCAATGACGATCATCTGATCCGAGGCCGTCGCCACGATCTTTTCTTGCAAAAGCGCCCCACCGCCCCCTTTGATCAGGTTCAGGTCGCCGTCAAATTCGTCGGCCCCGTCGATGGTCAGATCAAGCCATTTGGCCTCGTCGAGGCTGATCACCTGAATGCCACAGTCCCGCGCCAATTGCGCCGTGCGTGTCGAGGTGGGAACGCCCTTGATCTTGAGGCCTTCCTCTCGCACCAATTCGCCCAGACACCGCACCATCCACGCCGCCGTCGACCCCGTGCCAAGACCAACGCGCATACCGTCTTCCACGAAATCGACGGCCCGTTTGGCAGCTACGAATTTCGCCTTGTCGATGGGCGACAGTTCTCCGGACATGGGCACGACTCCTTTGTGATCGCGCCCCTTTTACGAAAGCCCGCCTCGAGTTGCGAGAGGCTAAACGCGCGCAATACGCCTCAAACGCCGCTCACAAAGCCGCATTCGAGACAATCGCACAGTTTTTCGTCATTCAACACAGGAGCATTTGGCCGAGAAACGTTCGACGGCTTCTACCATTTCCCGCATCGTCACCTCGCCATTCCCATCCAGATCGAGGGCCAGAATTTGATAGGCATCATTGTATCGCGATTGATTGCGGCGCTTGTCATTTAAGGATTCCGCCGCCTGGAGCCGCATTTCCTCGAAGGTGATGATCCCATTGTGGTCTTGATCGGCGGAGGTCGTTATCACCAATATTTCCCGGCGGTCTCTGGTGTCCGAGGCCTCAAAGGTGGCCGTCACCTCAATGTCGATGATCTGACCGTCATTGTCCAAGTCCAAAGCAAGCAATTTGGCCAGCGTCCGGGCGCGCAGCATGGACTCTTCTACCATTTCCCGCCGCCGGATCGTCATTTCTGACACTGTCCCATCAGAGGAAATCTGCGCCATGGTGCGGCCCAAACTTTCCACCGCGCGTTGGGGCGAGCGTTCGATCAGCCGCGCCAACTCAAAGGGCACTTCCACACCTGCCGATTGAACTGGGGCAGGCAGCAACAGCACGACAGCCGCGCCGAGAGCCGCAACCCATGTCGATTTTGCAACGCGCATCAGGTCTTCCTTTCAAGGTCATCACTGTCTCATCGCAGAATGACCCGTAAATCCGACCAAAAATGGGCCGAAGCGGGGCCATTTCATTGCCCCCCCGATTGCGGGCTTGTCCCGGCCATCCCCCGCCACCCGCAGCGTCACAGCGCGATGCAGTGGCCCGAGCACCCCAAGCATTGCGAAACCAACGCCGGAATGTCGCGCGGCTTGGTCGTTTTCCACGCGGACCTTTCGCGGGTTTGCCGCCATGCTCTGACCCTATGCTGATCTTGCACTACGCTCCAGATAACGCCTCGTTGATCCTGCGCCTTGCGCTGGACGAAGCGGGCATGCCGTATCGCAGCGCTTTGGTGGACCGCCGCCAGCATGGTCAAACTCGGCCCGACTATAAGCGGCTCAACCCAGTCGGACGGATCCCGGCACTGGAAACGCCGCAAGGGCCGATTTTCGAAACCGCCGCCTGCCTTTTGTGGATTGCCGAGACCAGCGGCCACCTTGCCCCCGCGCCACAAGATGCCGGACGTCCGGGCTTTCTCAAATGGCTTTTCTTTCTGTCCAACACCTTGCATGCGGAAATGCGGATGTTGTTTTACCCGGAAAAATACGCCCCCGGCGCCGAGCAGACATTGCGCGATCAAGTGGCGCAAAACATTGATGGCCATCTTGCCCTGCTGGCTCAGGCCGTCACCGCCTGCGATGGCTTTAGCGCAGCTGAGGCAAAAACACCCTTGATCACCGATCTTTATCTTGCCGTGCTCTTGCGCTGGCCCGCGCTCTATCCAAGAGGCGGCACGGCGTGGTATCGCCTGACCACCTATCCCTCCCTCGCGGCATTGGCCGCGCGGATCGAGACACGCCCCAGCATGGCACGCGCCATGATCGCCGAAGGTTTAGGCCCGACGCCGCTCACCGCCCCCCACTATCCCAGCCCTCCCGAAGGAAGCGCGCTCTAAATGTTCCTATCTGTTTTCGAGATGTTCAAAGTCGGCATTGGCCCCTCGTCCTCGCATACTATGGGGCCGATGGTTGCCGCTGCGCGCTTTCTTGACCGGGTGCGCCGCGCGCCGTTTCATCCCAAAGGCCTGCGCGCCTCCTTGCATGGCTCGCTGGCCTTCACAGGGGTCGGGCACGCCACCGACCGCGCGACCATTCTGGGCCTCGCGGGCTATCTGCCCGACACCTATGATCATGACAAAGCCGAGGCCACGCTGGCCAAGATCAGTGCCACCCAGCAAATCACGCCCCCCGGTCTGGAGCCGATGCGCTTTGACCCGGCCAAGGACCTGTTGTTTGACTATGGCCCCGCCCTGCCGCTTCACGCCAATGGCATGATCTTGATGGCGACCGACGCACAGGGCGACGTGATCTTGAAAGAGACCTATTATTCCATTGGCGGCGGCTTTGTGATGACCGAGGCCGAGCTGGCCGCAGGCAAGGCCACCGACGAGGGCGCCCCCATCCCCTACCCTTTCAAATCTGCTGCGGAAATGCTGGAGATGGCCGCAAAATCCGGCCTTACTATCGCCCAGATGAAACGCGCCAATGAGGTGGCGCGCAATGGGGCGCAGGGCTTGGATGACGGCGTGGCGCGCATTTGGCAGGTGATGAATGACTGCATCGACCGAGGCCTGTCGACCGATGGTATCCTGCCCGGTGGCCTCAAGGTGCGCCGTCGCGCCAAAGCCATCCATGAAGCGCTCGAGGCTGAACGCGGCCTCAATCTTGTGGCGCCCCATACGATCAATGACTGGATGAGCGCCTATGCCATGGCGGTGAATGAAGAGAATGCTGCGGGCGGTCAGGTTGTCACGGCCCCCACCAACGGGGCCGCAGGGGTCATGCCCGCCGTCATCCGCTATTGGCTTGACCATGTGCCGGGCGCGCGCCCCTCGCAAACCGCAGACTTCCTGCTGACCGCCGCAGCCATTGGTGGTTTGGTGAAATACAACGCCTCCATTTCCGGTGCCGAAGCGGGCTGTCAGGCGGAAGTCGGCTCTGCGGCGGCGATGGCGGCGGCGGGCCTTGCCGCGGTTTTGGGCGGCACGCCGGAACAGATCGAAAATGCCGCCGAAATCGCTTTGGAGCACCACCTCGGCATGACCTGCGATCCCGTCAAAGGACTGGTGCAGGTGCCCTGTATCGAACGCAACGGTCTGGGGGCCATCAAGGCCGTTTCGGCGGCATCACTGGCCTTGCGCGGCGACGGCCAGCACCTCGTTTCACTGGATGTCTGCATTGAAACCATGCGCCAAACGGGTCTGGATATGAGCGAGAAATACAAGGAAACGTCGCTGGGTGGTCTCGCAGTCAACGTGCCAAACTGCTGATCTCCCTCCTCTGCCTCGCAAACGAAAGCGTGATGAGCCAGCGCAAAACCTCTGTGCTAAGGAAAATTCTCATCGGTTACAGGAGTAAAAAATGCTGCGCCTCGCTTTCGCTTTGATCCTCGCTTCCGGCCCTGCATTGGCCCAAAGCACCGACCATTCCGCTCATGCAGGCCACACAATGGCCGCGCCTTCGGATATTCCCTATGCCGCAGCCCTTGCTGAGGCCAATGCCACCATGCACCGCGACATGAACCTGCCGTTGACCGGCAATGCAGACGTGGATTTCGTGGCTGGCATGCTGCCACACCATCAAGGCGCAGTAGAAATGGCACAGATCGTTCTGGAGCATGGCACCGATCCCGAAGTTCGCAAACTTGCAGAAGCGATCATCGCCGCGCAACAAACCGAGATTGCCTGGATGAAAGACTGGTTGGCGAAAAACCAATAATCCCCGGTCACTCGCGACCATGCCCGCCTGTTGCAGCGCGCTTGACGGGTTCGGTCGCCCGTGCGACCACCGTTCAATACCCATGTCACGACGTGGGTTTGAGCGATAAAGGGACCCATCGATGGCTGCCGAACGCCGGGCAAATCTGATCGGCGCAGGCTTCATGGTCGCGGCAATGGCCGCCTTCGCCATCGAAGACGCGCTGATCAAACTCGCAACCGCCAACGCCCCGATCGGTGTGGTCCTTATGGGGTTTGGGCTGGGAGGGGCGGCTATTTTTGCGCTCTGGGCGCGCCTTATCGCTGCGCCGATCTGGACAAAAGACGCCCATGCGCCCGCGATGCGACTTCGCTATGTCTTTGAAATTTCTGGCCGGCTTTTCTATGTGCTGGCGCTTTGGCTAACGCCGCTTTCCTCTGCCACGCTCATCTTGCAGGCCACGCCCTTGGTGGTCGTCGGGGGAGCGGCGCTCTTCATGGGCGAGCGCGTTGGCTGGCGACGTTGGCTGGCCATCGCTTTGGGGCTTTGCGGCGTGCTTCTCATCTTGCGCCCCGGTACGGCCAGTTTCACCCCCCTGTCGATTTTTGCCGTGTTGGGAATGCTGGGCTTTGCAGGGCGCGATCTGGCCAGTCGCGCCGCCCCCAAGACCATTTCGTTGCAGGCTTTGGGCTTTTTCGGGTTTGTGGCGATCTTTGTGGCAGGTCTGTTTCTTTGGTTGTTGCAGCCATTGTTTGCCACGCAGCCAGCGCCGCCTGTTGAACTCATCCCCCTCGCCATTGCGCTCAGTGGCGCGACGCTGGCAGGGGTGGCCGCTTATGCCTGCCTGATGACCGCCATGCGAACAGGCGACGTTTCGGCTGTAACGCCCTTTCGCTACACGCGATTGATCTTTGGCACCGTGTTGGGGCTTGTGATCTTTGGCGAACGCCTTGACCCTGCCATGGTGGTCGGGTCTGGGCTTATCGTGCTCTCGGGCCTCTTTCTTGTGGCGCGCGGCCGCATGGCAACCACGCGCCGCCCATAACGCCGTTAGCCTTTCGCAATCACTTTTGCCGCCGCACTCAGCGCCCCCGCGCCATGGGCGATGTCAAGCGCGTGAAACGCGGTTTCGATCGATCCAAGCATCGCCATCACCATCTGCGCGTTCAGGTGGCCCATATGCCCAAGCCGGAAAAATCCATGGCTTTCCGGCGATCCCGGCTCAGCCATGCCAAGGCCGATCCCCAATGTGACCCCGGCCTCACCCTCGGTCCATTCCCGCAACCGTGTCGCATCTGGTGCCTGCATCCGCAGCGCTGTCACCGCCCGCGAGCGCAACCGCGTATCGGCAATGTTGAACCGCAGGCTCCCGCCCTGCCCCCAGACATCCACCGCCGCCCAAATCGCATGGGCCAAGCGGTCGTGACGGGCCCAAACCCCCTCCATCGTCTCGTCC
>DOOI01000117.1:11420-28308 GCA_003512825.1 Paracoccaceae bacterium
GCCCCCTCCATCGTCTCGTCCATCATCATGTCGAGCGCGGCGCGCAGACCATAGAGGTGATGGGTTGGCGCAGTCCCTCCAGAATACATGAAAAACTGCGTTGGATTGGCGCGCGGCACCCAATCCCAATAGCGGCTGACACAGGCCATCCCGGCCCGCACCGCCTGCGCCTTGTCATTGAAAAAGACAAAGCACATGCCGGGTGGGGTCATCAGGCCCTTTTGGCTGGCTGCGACCATCACATCCGCACCCCATTCATCCATCTCAAAGCGGTCGCACCCAAGCGAGGCGATGCAATCCACCATCAACAAAGCCGGGTGGCCCACCGCATCCAGCAACGCGCGCATGGCTTTCACGTCATTGAGCACCGACGAGGAGGTATCAACATGGGTAAACAAGACGGCCTTGAACCGATGGCCCGTATCCGCGCGCAACGCCGCTTCGACCTTGTCGAGATCGACGGGCGAGGATTTTCCGAAATCGAGCACTTCGGTCTCGATGCCCAAGCCACGCGCCTGATCCGCCCAGCCCAGACCAAACCGCCCCGTTGCAGGCACCAATACCTTTTCACCCGCCGCCACAACATTCGCCAGCGCGGCTTCCCATGCAGCATGTCCATTGCCGATGTAGAAGGCCACATGATGAGCAGTCCGCGCCACGCGCCGCAGATCGGGGATCAGCGAATGCGTCAGCTCCACCAATTCACCTGCGTAAATATTGGGGGCGGCGCGATGCATCTCGCGCAACACCGCCTCTGGCATCACGGAAGGACCGGGAATGGCGAGGTATTCACGCCCATGGGTGCGCGACGCGTTGCGGCTCATCGAAATACTCCTGTATCGAATTGCCGCGACTGTAACGCGGGCGCTGACAGCGTCAACGCCTCCTCTCGCGCGATCGCGCTTGCCGCCAAAGCATGCTTGCCGCCTCGCATCGCGCACCTTATGAGAAGCGCATGACCGACGGACAAAAGCTTCCCCCCGAAAAAAGCCGCACGCTTCTGGCGTGGCTCTGGCGGCGTTATCTTTCCAAACATCTGGGGCTGCTGGGGCTGTCCATTCTGTTCATGGCCGCTGAAGGCGGCATGCTGGGTGTCCTGAGCTATATGATGCGCCCCATGTTTGACGATGTTTTCGTCGCAGGGGACATGAATGCGCTCTGGTTTGTCGGCCTGACCATTCTCGGGGTCTTCGTTGTGCGTGGGGCGGCCTCGGTCGCGCAAAAAGCCTGCCTCGCGGTGATCTCGCAGAAAACTGCCGCCAATTTGCGGATTGATCTGCTTGATCACGTGATGACCCTCGATGGCACCTTTCACCAAACGCACCCACCGGGCTTCTTGATCCAGCGCATTCAATCTGACGTGGGCGCGATCAACGAAGTATGGACTGCGATCATCACCGGAGCGGGGCGCGACCTGATTGCCTTGGTGATCTTGATCGGCGTCGCCATTGGCGTGGATTGGCAATGGACCTTGGTGGCGCTTGTCGGCGCGCCTTTGATGGTGCTGCCCTCCGCTCTTGTGCAGAAATTCGTCCGTCGCCGTGCCCGCGAAGCACGCGACCTTGGTGCGCGCTTGGCCACCCGGCTGGATGAAGTCTTCCACGGGATCGTTCCTGTCAAACTGAACCGCCTCGAAAGCTACCAAAGCAATCGCTACCGCAATCTGACCGACCACCTCATCCGTTCCGAAGTCCGCGCCCGCATCGGGGCTGCCGCGATCCCCGGACTGATCGACATCATGGCGGGCTTCGGCTTTCTCGGCGTGATGATCTTTGGTGGCTCTGAAATCATCGCAGGCGAAAAAACCGTGGGCCAGTTCATGTCCTTTTTCACGGCGATCGGCTTTGCTTTCGAGCCAATGCGCCGCTTGGGCGCGCTTTCGGGCGTTTGGCAAAACGCCGCCGCCGCAGTTGAGCGCCTCAAGGAGTTGATGGATACCCAAGCGCATCTCATTTCGCCGTCAAACCCCGCCCCGGCCCCCAAAGGGGTGCCCGCATTGCACCTGCGCGATGTGCAACTGGCCTATGGCGATACAAATGTCCTCAACGGGCTGAGCTTCACCGCCGAAGCCGGAAAAACCACCGCCCTCGTCGGGGCCTCGGGCGCAGGGAAATCCACGGTCTTCAACTTGCTGACCCGGCTCGTCGACCCCAAATCCGGGTCAATCAGCGTGGACAAGACCGCCGTCAACCGCCTGTCGCTCGAAGATTTGCGCGCGCTTTTCTCAACCGTGAGCCAAGACGCCGCGCTCTTCGACGAAACCCTGCGTGAGAACATCTTGCTCGGGCGCAGCGATGTCACCGAAGACCGCCTGCAAGCTGTGCTCAAAGCCGCGCATGTCACCGACTTTCTGCCAAATCTGGCACAGGGCCTCGACACCCCGGTTGGCCCGCGCGGCTCGGCCCTTTCGGGCGGGCAACGCCAACGCGTGGCCATTGCCCGAGCCCTCTTGCGCGATACGCCGATCTTGCTGCTCGATGAGGCAACCTCCGCCCTCGACGCTCAATCCGAACAATTGGTGCAAGAAGCCTTGGACAAACTGGCGCATGGCCGCACGACATTGGTCATTGCACACCGCCTCGCCACGGTGCGCGACGCCCACAAGATCGTGGTGATGGACAAAGGCCGCGTGGTGGACGAAGGCACTCATGACGAGCTTTTGGCCCGCCAAGGCGTCTACGCCCAACTTCACGCCATCCAGTTCCGCGCCGAAGGCCCTACCGCCGATATGCTCGCCCTAGCAAAGCTGGATCCGCGCCAAGCAAATAGCGAAGCAAAAACCACAAGTTCCGCGCCCCTTGGCGTATCCAGCCGCGTTCTTGATACCGTGAAGCGCTGGTTCGCACGGTAAGTGGCAACAGCGTGATCCGCTCGTTTGCAGCCTTGAGACGGCGCGCCAAGGCCACATCCTCCATGAGCACCTGATCGGGATACCCGCCGATCTTGTCCAGCAACGCCTGCGAAATCAGCAGCCCTTGGTCGCCATAAGGCAAGCCAAACAGCCGTGTCCGCAAATTGGCCCAATGCGCGACCAGAAACGGGGCCGCGCCCCGCGCATCAAACCCCAAGCGAAACACCGCAGCCCCGCTGCCCTGCGCCATATGCGCCTGCACATGCTCCGCCCACCCCTGTGGCAGCACAGTATCGGCATGCAACACCAGAACCCAAGCGCCCTTGGCCAGGCTGGTGCCACGCCGCAATTGCCCCCCGCGTGACGCAGACCCGATCAGGATCACCGCCCCCGCCTCATCCGCGATCCGCGCGGTGCCATCGCCAGACCCGCCATCGGAAATCACCAATTCACGGATGATCCCCGCTTCCAGCCCCTCAAATAACGCCCCCAGCGTTGCCGCCAGACGGCGCTCGGCATTTAACGTAGGAATGACAACCGAAAGCGCCGCGCGCATGATCCGCCCCTGTTACCCAAAGTTTCTCACGCTATACTGGAAGGGCGAACAGAGAGGAACAAGAGACCATGGCGCGGATCATCTACCGCATTGGCGGCAAAGATCGCATCGACTTCCTGCAAGGCCTCGTCACCAATGACCTGCGCCACTTGGAAAGCGGCCCAATCTATGCCGCGCTGTTGACCGCGCAGGGGAAATACCTTGCAGATTTCTTGCTGATTGGCGACGGCGATAGCGTGTTGCTCGACGTCGCAGCCTCTCACGGCCCCGCGCTTGCTCAGCGCCTCTCCATGTATCGCCTCCGCGCCGATGTCACCATCACCCAGACCGATCTGCAAATGCGGCGCGGCATTGGCCCCGCCCCCGACGGCGCCGTAACAGACCCGCGCCATCCGGCGTTGGGCTGGCGGCTTTACGGCTCTGAGACAGGCGATGATGGCACCGATTGGGACGCGCTCCGCGTGGCCCATCTTATCCCCGAGACTGGCATCGAACTGACCCCCGAGACCTATATTCTGGAAGCGGGCTTTGAACGGCTCCACGGCGTCGATTTTCGCAAAGGCTGTTATGTGGGCCAAGAGGTCACTGCCCGGATGAAGCACAAGACCGAATTGAAAAAAGGCCTGACCCGGCTTGCCATCGACGGCACCGCGCCCCCCGGCACCGAGATTCTGCTCGGCGACAAACCCGCTGGCACAGTGTTCACCCAAGCCAATGGCCAAGCCTTGGCGCAGATGCGCTTTGACCGGATCGCACCAGACCTCAGCGCCGGCACTGCGCGCCTTGGTCCGCTTCCTGAATAAATCCCTTACAAGAACAGCGATTATCGGGAAAATTTGGCGAAACTCGCGGCACGGCCCTCGCGCGAATTAACCCTTTCGTAAGGGTTTCGCGCGAAGGTCCGACAGCGCCAGATCAGGCGCGCGAGGAATACTCTAGGAATTCCGTATGCACGATGATCTCTTCATCCGTCCCGATAAAGGGCGGAACCATGATCCGCACGCCATTGTCGAGGATGGCGGGCTTGAAGCTCTTGGCGGCAGTCTGCCCATTGAGAACAGGCTCTGTCTCGACAACCCGGCAGGTCACTTTCTGGGGCAAAGCAACCGAGAGCGCTTCCTCCCCGTAGAATTGCACCGTGGCCGTCATCCCGTCTTGCAAGAAGGGGCGCCGCTCGCCCAGCAGCTCTGCATCAATCTCGATCTGCTCGAAACTGTCGGGGTCCATGAACACCAAACGCCCGTCAGTCTCGTAGAGGAATTGCTGATCCCGGTTCTCGAGCCGAACCTCTTCGACCTTATCCTCCGAACGGAACCGTTCATTGAGCTTGCGGCCATCGCGGATGTTTTTCATCTCGGCCTGAGCAAACGCGCCGCCCTTGCCGGGTTTGACGTGGTTGACCTTCACGACGGCCCAGAGGCCCCCATCGTAATCGAGAATAGAGCCGGGGCGAATTTCGTTCCCGTTGATCTTCGGCATGTGACAAAACCATGGCAAAAGGTTGAAGAAATGTAGACGGCCCCTAGATATTGGGGACACCCAAGCGGGTAGCTTACGAAATGTCGTGCTGCAAATGCAGAAGCTATGCGCTGTAAACATAACTGTCATGCAGATGTAGCCTATCCGAATCGAAGCCAATAGGTCATAAGCAGCGACACGCCGAAAAACGCAAGAGCAATAACAATAGGACGGATCATGCGAGATCTCGTTGACGACACTGCATTCAACAACGAACAGGGCAACCGTGCACGCAAGCTTTTTGCGGCCGTTGTGCTTGCCGCATTGGACGACGCAATCGCGGATGACAAGAAATATGGCAATGGCCCCGAGCAAATCGCCCGCTGGGCGCGTTCGCGCGATGGCCGTGAAGTGCTGACCTGCGCCGGGATCGACCCGAACGAGCGCGTGGTGAAGGGCCTGATGGAGTTCGTCTCCAAAGGTGTCCGCACCTCGGTGGCTCTGTCGCGCGAGGAAAGCGAGCGCCGCAATGCTGCTATGGCGGAAGCCGAAGCCGCCTGACAACCTCAGGCAAACCGGATAAACGAACCGCGCTTCCTCATGAAGCGCGGTTCTTTTTTTCGGAGGTCGCATGGCGCGTGCAGTGATGATCCAAGGCACCGGCTCGAATGTCGGCAAGTCGCTTTTGGTGGCGGGTTTGGCGCGTGCATTCGCTGACCGTGGCCTGCGCGTCGCGCCCTTCAAGCCGCAAAACATGTCCAATAACGCGGCAGTCACTGTAGACGGCGGCGAAATTGGGCGCGCTCAGGCGCTACAGGCCCTAGCCGCGCGCGTGCCCCTGCATTCCGATATGAACCCGGTGCTGCTCAAACCAGAATCAGAGAGCGGTGCCCAAGTGATCGTGCAGGGCAAAAGACGTGGGTCATTGGAGGCCTTTGGGTATCGCGATGCCGCGCCCTCGCTGCTTCCAAACGTGCTCGAAAGCTTTCACCGCCTTGCTGCCGCACATGACCTTATTCTTGTCGAAGGCGCGGGCAGCCCTGCCGAAACCAATCTTCGTCGCGGTGACATCGCCAACATGGGCTTTGCCCGTGCTGCTGGTGTTCCGGTCCTCTTGGCCGGCGACATTGATCGCGGCGGGGTGATCGCCCAAATTGTCGGCACCCAAACCGTGCTCGAGCCCGCAGATGCCGCCATGATCCGTGGCTTCTTGATCAACCGATTTCGCGGGGATGTCCGTCTTTTCGATGATGGCCTGCGCGACATTGTCACCCGCACAGGCTGGTCAGCCTTGGGCGTTGTGCCATGGTTCGCCGACGCTTGGCGCCTGCCTGCCGAAGACAGCGAAGGGCTGGCGTCTCGTCCCGGTGGGGCCGTCAAAATCGTCGTCCCGCGCCTCGGGCGCATCGCAAATTTCGACGACCTTGATCCCCTCTCCGCCGAACCGGGCGTGACTGTCGATATCATCGAACCCGGTCGGGCGCTTCCCGGCGATGCCGCTGCCATCCTGCTTCCGGGCTCGAAATCCACCCTCGCCGATCTGGCCGAACTGCGGGCGCACGGCTGGGATATCGACATACTCGCCCATTGGCGACGCGGTGGGCAGGTCATCGGCCTTTGCGGCGGCTACCAGATGCTGGGCCGTGCGCTGCGCGATCCCTCAGGCGTCGAAGGCGCGCCCGGCGGGGCCATGGGCCTCGGCCTGCTCGATGTGGTCACTGTCTTGGGCCGCGAAAAACGCCTCGCCACAGTCAGCGGCTGGGAAAACACCAGCCGCGCCGCCGTCTCCGGCTATGAAATTCACATGGGTCAAACATATGGCCCCGCCTGCGCGACCCCTTGGTTCACAATCGACGACCGACCCGAAGGCGCAATCAGCCCCGATGGCCGCGTCATGGGCGCTTATATTCACGGAATTTTCGCCAATGATGCCTTCCGCCGTGCCTTCTTGGCCCGCCTAGGCGCAGAGTCGCAAACGCATTATGCCGCAACAATCGAGCAGACGCTCGACGCGCTTGCCGCCCATCTCCGCACCCATCTCGACCTCGACAGGATCTATGCGCTCAGCGCGGATGTTTGATTATTCGAATTCCTGTGCCGACAAGGCCCGGTGAATTTCGCGCCGCACCAATTTGCGGACATTGCGCGTAATTCTCTCCCCCAGCGCGCCCATCAACTCTTGGCGCACGATATCGGCGACCATCTCGCGCAGCATGTCTTCGTCAATGATCGCGTCATCCCCAAGCACGGGGCTCGCATCCTCCGCGTCGTCCTCATCGGACGCCCCAAGCATGGTGTCCGCGCTATCCGCGAGTGTTTCCGCCGCGTCGGCGTCAGCGTCGGCGTCAGCGTCGGCCTCATCTGTGAATGTATCTGCATCTGCGAGTGCGGCGCTGTCTTCCACTTCCAAAGCGCTGGATGGCCACGCCTCGTGGTCCTCCCATTCCATCGCCGCTTCTGCGTCGGGCGTTTGCTCTGGCTCTACCCACATCGGCGCGTCTTCTTCGGCGGCCGTTGGATTCTCGTCGTTCTCGGGGGCGGTTTGCTCTGCCTCCCCGGCGTTTTGTGTCTCTTCGATCACCGCAGCCTCCGGCCCTAACACAAACGCCTCGGTCGTCAACTCAGCCGCCTCAGCCGCTTCCGGCATAGGCTGATCTTCCGGCCAAACCTCAGCCAAACGCGCCTCGGGGTTATCCCAGATTTCCGGCAGATCGCCATCATCGCTCTCGGGGCGATGGGCCTCTCCCGCCTCAGGCGCCTCCGTCGTCTCGGCCTGCGTGACCTGCTCTAGCTGCGCGCTTTGTGGTTCTGTCACCCGCAAGGCTGGCGTCAAAACCAATCTATCCGCACTGGGTGTCGCCGCAGATGGCTGGGGGGCTTGCGCCCCTTTCGCCGCAGAAACCGCCGCAGCAGATCCGCCGAATGACGCCTCGGGTCGCCCACGGCTATCGTCCGCCACCAAACGACGGATCGACGCCAAAACGTCCTCGATTTCGACATTGGTCACAGGATTGGACATCAGGATTCTCGGTTATGGCCTGCCGCAGTTCCGCAGATCATAACCAAGCCGCTGCCACTTCTCAACAGATAGACAGGATTTTACTCTTTCGTGAGAGATTTAAGCACCTTGTCCAACTGCTTGCCCTGCTTAGAGGATTTTACAGGCGCGGACTTGACCATGTTATAATACGCCGCCGGGTCATATTGCTGCACCCGCAACTTCAGATCTTCTGCGGTCAACTGTCCAGTTGCTGCCAAAAGCCCATAGCGCGCCACCACTTCATTGGAGGACGCCTGAATCTGATTGGCCTGTGCATCAAGCAACTCTTGCTCTGCGTTAAACACGTCCAAAGTGGTGCGCGCGCCCAAAGTTGCCTCTTCGCGTACGCCGCGAAACGCAACTCGCGCGGCGCGAATCTGTTCCTCAGAGGCGGTTCGAGCGGCCCGCGCCACTTCTACCCGCGCCCAAGCCGACCCCACACCTTGCGCGATACTGTGGCGCACATTGTGCAAATTGCCCCGTGCCGCATCACTGCGCGCCTGCGCTTGCCGCTCCAGTGCCGACAGCCTGCCACCTTGATAAATCGGCCCGCTGGCTTCGAGACCAACCGAGCCACCGCGCGTGAAGAAGTTGGAATTCAGATCATCGGTCAACCCATAGCGGCCCGTGAGGTTCACAGTCGGCAAGCTGGAGGTTTTCGCCGCCCGCAGCCCCAATTCAGCCGCCGTAATCTCATGTCCTGCCCGGATCATGTCCGGGTGACGCCGCATCGCCAGCACTTTCGCCGCATCCAAGCCTGCCGCGGGCATGCCCAGCGCCGGAGGGGGCGTCAGCGCGCCGGATTTACGCCCAGTCGAAAAGCGGAAATCTTCCACCGAAATCGCCAACTCGCCCTGCGCCTGCGCCAAAGCCGAACGGGCCCCCGCCAAACGCGCTTCGGCCAGCGCCACATCGGCGCGGGTTACTTCCCCGACCTCAAAACGATCCTTCGCCGCGCGCAATTCTTCGGTAATCACCCGCACGTTATTTTGCCGCAGAGCCAGCGTTTCCGACGCAGCACGCACATTCATATAGGCCTGAACCGCCGTCAGCAGCACGCGCTGCTCTACGCCGCGAAGCGCTTCGCGCGTGGCCAGCACCACTTCTTTCTTGGCCTCGACCGACATCGATGTCCGCCCGGCATCCCACAGCATCAACTCCATCGCGATGCCCACCGTGGCGTCATTGCCGACAGAGCCGCGCGTCACGCCGCCTGTTGCCGTTGTGCGTGCCGTGCCAAAATCATGGGTGACATCCGCCGCCCAGTTGATGATGGGCCGCAATCCCGCCATCGCAACGGCCACATCCTCATCTGCAACTCTCAAAAGCGCCCGGTTTTGCTCCAACAGACCCGAGTGACGATAAGCATCCGCAAGCGCATCCGCCAATGTCTCTGCAGAGGCCGCAAGCGGCATCACCACCGGTGCTGTCGCCAGCACAACACTGGCCGCAAAGCCGCGCATCATGCGCCCGATCGTCGGAAATCCCATCGCCTATCCTCGCTTCAATCTCGAACGCTTCAAAAGCGCTGCATTTTTCATAATGTGAACGCGCGGTGCCGCTCAAAGCCCGGCAATACCGGGGCGCTTGCATTAAACGCAAAGCGCCAGCTTACTGCGCCGTCCATCTTGTATCCAACGCGCACCACCCCATTCGCCCCTTCGGCGAACAGGCAGCCGATACGCCCACCATCCTTCAATTGTGCAATCAACGCCTCTGGCAAATGTTCCACCGCACCCTGAACCACAATCACGTCAAACGGCGCATGTTTCGCCGAACCCGCTGTCAGTGCACCTGTCACCACCACCGAATTATCAGCTCCAACGCGCGACAGCGCATTTTCCGCCTCTGCCGCCATCAATAAATCTTCTTCCAGCGCCACGACAGCTTCCGCCATCCGCGCCAAGACCGCCGTTGAATAGCCATAAGCCGCCCCAACATCGAGCACCAACTCGTCCGGTTGCACATCCACCGCGTCCAGCAGTTTGGCAAAACTGCGCGGGTCCAGCACCACGCGCCCGGCCCCCAAGTCCAGATGCTCCCCCACATAGGCAGCCTCCCGACGATCTGCTGGCACAAACTCTTCGCGCGGCACCGTCAGCATGGCATCAATGATTGGGAATTTTGTCACATCAGAGGGGCGCACTTGCGTGTCTACCATCGTCATGCGGCGTGTTGCGAAATCGGTCATAGTTGTTACTCTTCCGTTCAGGTCTCGGCTCGCGCGCATCCTGTCACAACCCATCGCCCGCAGCAACGCCCAGCACGCCGCAGGGCAGCATCTTGCTACGAGAATTGCACCCTTTACATTCCAATTTTTGAATGTGGTCAAGCCCCATTCGACAGTCTTTTTCCCCAAACACCCCCACGCAACCCGCTTGCAGCCCGCGCCGGGATAGTCTAACTCGTCACACCGAAGGCGGGTGGGCAGGCAGGCTATGCACTGGATTGCAAATCCATGAAGACCGGTTCGATTCCGGTACCCGCCTCCAAAACCCCCCTCACCAACTGCGCCCTGTGTTCGCAATGTGTGCGCCCTCGGCGCGCCCCGTCGCGTGGCGCGCATGCCGCTCCCCCCAAAATGCCGCCCCGCTCCGTGATCTGCCCGTGCATTTCCGCAGGATTGCCGCGAGAATGCCGCGAAGTGTTGTCATCCCACCCTAGAACGCGCCCAAGGCAAAGGCGCCGCACTTGAAAGGACATTCTCATGCGCGTCTTTATCACGGGCACGGCGGGCTTTATCGGCTTTCACCTCGCGCGTCTCTTGCTCGACGAAGGCGTCTGCGTCGGCGGTTATGATGGCATGACCGATTATTATGACGTCTCCCTCAAGGAAGCCCGCTCAACCCTCCTGAGCGCCTATCCGACCTATAGCGAATCCCGCGGCATGCTCGAAGATTGCGCGGCCCTCGATGCCGCCATCGACGCTTTCGCGCCAACTGTAATCGTCCATCTCGCGGCCCAAGCCGGGGTGCGCTACAGCCTCGAAAATCCGCGCGCCTATATCAACGGCAATATCGTGGGCACGTTCAACGTGATGGAAGCCGCGCTGCGCCACCGCGTCGCGCATCTTCTGATGGCCTCCACCAGCTCGGTCTATGGTGCCAATACCGAAATGCCCTTCGCCGAAACCCACAAAGCCGACATGCCCCTCACCATCTATGCCGCCTCGAAAAAGGCCAATGAGGCCATGGCGCATTCCTATGCCCATATCCATGCGCTGCCGACCACGATGTTTCGCTTTTTCACCGTCTACGGCCCATGGGGCCGCCCCGATATGGCCCCGATCAAATTCGCCAAAGGCCTCTATAGCGGCACTCCGATCGATATCTACAATCACGGCGCGATGTGGCGCGACTTCACCTATGTCGAAGACCTTGTGCGCGGCATTCGCGGTCTGATTGATGCCGTGCCGGGGGGGCCAGACACTGCTGTCGATGGCGACAGCCTGTCGCCCGCCGCCCCCTATCGCGTGGTCAATATCGGAAATTCCGACAAAGTCCGGCTGTTGGATTTCATCGAAGCCCTCGAAACCTCCAGCGGAAAAACTGCGCTGCGTAACTATATGGACATGCAGCCCGGCGATGTGCCCGCCACTTGGGCTGACGCAAGCCTGTTGCACCGCCTCACAGGCTATCGCCCCAATACCCCCGTCACCGAAGGCGTTGCCCGGTTCATCGCGTGGTACGAAGAATATTACCGCCCATAACTGACGCGTTTTAGCACCAGCCACAGCCGCGCGCATTCCCGCAGTTGTCTGGCAGAATTATTCCTGTAACACCGTTTTCATTAAGACCGTGACCTATCATTGAAAGCCAAGTGATGACTTCATTAACCTGTTTCAAAGCATATGACGTGCGTGGTCGGCTTGGCATCGATCTGGATGAGGCAATCGCCTACCGCATCGGCCGTGGCTTTGCCCGCGCACTCAATGCCCGCAAGGTTGTCATTGGCCGTGACGTGCGCGCCTCCTCCGCCGACCTTGCCCGTGCTGTTACAAAAGCGCTCCAAGACGAAGGCTGCGAGGTGCTTGATCTGGGCCTTTCCGGCACAGAGGAAATGTATTTCGCCACCAGCCATTTCGGTGCGGATGGCGGCATTTGCGTTACCGCGTCGCATAATCCGATGGATTACAACGGGTTGAAGATGGTGCGCGCTGGCTCCGCCCCCCTCGACGCCGAAACGGGCCTTGCTGCCATCAAGGCGCTGGCCGAAGCCGACGCCTTTGGCCCGGCACGGCCCGGCGGCACTCATCGCGACATAGCCAAGGATGCGCGCGCGGCCTATGTGGCCCAAGTCTTGCGCTTCGTCGATATCGCGGCGCTCAAGCCTCTGAAAATCGTGGTAAATGCAGGCCACGGCACTGCGGGCCCCACCTTTGATGCCATTGCACAGGCCCTCGCAGCCGCAGGTGCCCCGCTCACCTTCCTTCGCATGCATCACACCCCTGATGGCACGTTTCCCGAAGGCATCCCAAACCCCCTCTTGCCGGAAAATCGCCCCGCCACGATCGCGCGCGTGCTGGCAGAAGGCGCAGATATGGGCGTCGCATGGGACGGAGACTTTGACCGCTGTTTCTTTTTCGACCACCAAGGCGCCTTTATCGACGGGGAATATATCGTGGCCCTATTGGCAGAAGCATTTCTCGCCAAAGAACCCGGAGCACGCATCGTCCACGACCCTCGCATCATCTGGAACACCCAAGATGTCGTGGCGCGCGCGGGTGGCACGGCGCTTCAATCACGGGCCGGGCACTCTTTCATCAAACAAGCGCTGCGCGATCATAACGCCGTCTATGGCGGGGAAATGTCCGCACATCACTATTTCCGCGACTTCGTTTACTGCGACAGCGGAATGATCCCATGGCTCTTGATGGCCGAGTTGATCAGCCGCAAAGGCGCGCTCGCCGCGCTCACCTCCGAGCGCCGCCGCGCCTTCCCGTCCTCGGGCGAGATCAATTTCAAACTTGCCGACCCAAAAGCAGCAATCGCACGCGTCCATGCTCATTACGCCCCCCGCGCGCAGGCTTTGGATCAGACCGATGGCACCAGCTATGACATGGGCGCGTGGCGCTTCAATCTTCGCAGCTCCAACACCGAACCCGTGGTGCGCCTCAATATCGAATCGCGCGCCCGCCCCGAACTGGTCGCAGAGGCCATCTCCGAACTTTCCGCCATGCTCACCGCCTGAAGCCATTCCCCTCGCGCCCGAGCCATGCCAGCATGGGCCAGCATAGGCCAGCATCAGCACCGCGCGAGGGACCATGACCAGAGCAGCCGCCATCACGACCGCCACCGCGCGCTTTGAGCGGGGTGAATTCACCCGCGATCTGGCGGCCCTCGTGGCCATCCCCTCCGAGAGCCAGACGCCCGAAGGCGCGCCGCATCTGCGCGCCTATCTCGATCACATCACCCCGCGCCTGCGGGCCATGGGCTTTACCACTGAAATCATCGACAACCCCCTTCCCGGTGCCCCACCGCTCCTTTTGGGCGAACGGATCGAAGCCACCGAATTGCCGACGATCCTCACCTATGGTCACGGTGACGTCACCCGCGCCCAAACCGACGCTTGGGCCGAGGGCCTTGCGCCATTCGTGCTCACCGAGCGTGGTGAAAAACTCTACGGTCGCGGCGCCGCCGACAACAAGGTGCAGCACCTCGTCAATCTCACGGCGCTGGAAAGCGTGCTCGCGACGCGCGGCCATCTGGGCTTCAACGTGAAAATTGTGCTGGAAATGGGCGAGGAAACAGGCTCGCCCGGTTTGGCAGAGACGTTTCATCGCCACAAAGCCCGGCTCAAATCCGATGTGCTGATCGCCTCTGACGGCCCCCGCTTGCAGCCCGACCGCCCCACCCTCTTCATGGGGTCGCGCGGCGGCATCAACTTCGACCTGCGCGTCGATCTGCGCGATGGCGCGCATCATTCGGGCAATTGGGGCGGGCTTCTGGCCGACCCTGCCATGATCTTGGCCCAAGCCCTCGCCAGCATCACCGATGCGCGCGGCCAATTGGCCATTGCAGAATGGCGGCCCACCTCGCTCACGCCGCAGGTCCGCGCCGCCCTTGCCGATCTGCCCATTGCCGAGGACACCGGCCCCCGGATCGATCCCGATTGGGGCGAAGCCAGCCTCACACCCGCCGAGCGCGCCTATGGCTGGAACAGCTTCGCCATCCTTGCCATGACCGCAGGCGTCCCCGATGCGCCCGTCAATGCCATCGCCGCCTCTGCCCGTGCCACTTGCCAATTGCGCTTTGTCGTCGGCACCGACCCGACAGCGATCTTGCCCAGCCTGCGCCGCCACCTCGACGCGAATGGCTTCGCGCAGGTGCAAATCGTCGAAATGGAGCGCGGCTTTTTTGCCGCCACCCGGCTTGACCCCGATCACCCCTGGGTGCGCTTCGCCACCCGTTCACTCACCGAAACCACGGGGAAACCGCCCCATATCCTGCCCAATCTCGCAGGCTCTCTGCCCAATGACACTTTCGCCGATATTCTTGGCCTGCCCACCGTTTGGGTGCCGCATTCCTATCGCGCCTGCTCGCAGCACGCGCCGAATGAACATGTGCTCAAATACGTGTGTCGCGATGCGCTCGCAGTCATGGCCGGGCTCTTTTGGGACATCGGCGCAGGCCGCGACCTGCCCCCAAGAGCTTAGTACAGCTGCCAGTCCTCTGGGTCATCCAGCTCGCCAATCGCCATCCACCGCACCCGTGCGCGCGCCACTTTCGTATCGCCCCACGTACGAAACACCACATCAAACCCTGTCAAATCGATGTTTTCAGCCGCAATATCGGCCCGCACATTGGTCGCGTGATGCATATCCCACATCGACAAAGTCACATGAACCGCAGGCACGGCCCGATAGGCCTCCGAAAACGCCACCCGCTTTCGTTCCTCGCGCGGTCCCTTGCCCGTCCACATGCCGCCCCCGTCCTCGAAATCCGAGAACAGAATGTCGTCACCTTGATCGACGCCCACAAGATTGTTTCGTAACCGCTTCATGCCACCATTTGACCAACTGTGTTTCCGATTGAAAGCGATATGAGACGATTTTGGCAGGATTGTGGAAGCCAAAAGGAAAATTCCCATACGGCTTCCCTCATTTATGCCTGCCAAAAACGAAAAGGCCCCCGCATCGCGAGGGCCTTTCCCTTAGGTCTTTTGATCCAATGATCAGGCGACGTCAGCGCGCAGAGCCTGCAAATCGGCCACCAGCTTTTCCGCTGTGTCCTTTGCATCGGCAGTTGCTGCACCAGCGGCGGCTTGGGCTTGTGTGACCAGCGCGTCGATATCCGCACCTTTCACATCCGCCAGCGCCATCGCTTGCTCAGCCAGTACCGACGTGCCCTCCGAAGTGATCTGAGCAAAACCGCCCGTGACCACATACGCCTTGTCGCCCTGCGGGCCGCTCACCCGCAGAATGCCGGGGCGCAGCGTGGTGATCAGCGGCGCATGATCCGGCATCGCCGTCAGGTCGCCATCCGCGCCCGGGATCTGGACCGAAGTCACCGCGAACGACGCAAGGCGCCGTTCGGGGCTGACGAGGTCAAACTGCATGGTATCAGCCATCAGGCGCTCTCCTTAGGCCGCGGCCGCAGCAAGGCGCTCGGCCTTGGCGATCACTTCCTTGATGCCACCAACCATGTAGAAGGCAGCTTCGGGCAGGTGATCGTATTCACCAGCAACCACAGCCTTGAACGAGGCAATCGTCTCTTCCAAAGGCACCTGAACACCGTCAGAGCCAGTGAAGACTTTCGCAACGTCGAATGGCTGGGACAAGAAACGCTCAAGCTTACGCGCACGGGCCACAGCCAGTTTGTCGTCTTCCGAGAGTTCGTCCATGCCCAAGATCGCGATGATGTCTTGCAGCGACTTGTAGCGCTGAAGCACCTGCTGAACATCGGTTGCGACTTTGTAGTGCTCTTCGCCGATCACCAGCGGGTCAAGCAGACGCGAGGTCGAACCCAGCGGGTCCACAGCCGGATAGATACCCTTTTCCGAGATCGAACGATCCAGAACGGTCGTTGCGTCAAGGTGAGCAAAGGACGTTGCAGGTGCAGGGTCAGTCAAGTCATCCGCAGGCACGTAGACGGCCTGAACCGACGTGATCGACCCGGATTTGGTCGATGCGATCCGCTCCTGCATCGCGCCCATGTCGGTCGCCAGAGTTGGCTGATAGCCCACAGCCGAAGGAATACGGCCCAAGAGCGCCGACACTTCCGAACCAGCTTGGGTAAAGCGGAAGATGTTGTCGACGAAGAACAGAACGTCCGAACCGGATTCATCCCGGAACTGCTCGGCGAGGGTCAGACCCGACAAAGCAATCCGCATACGCGCTCCGGGCGGCTCGTTCATCTGGCCATAGACCAGCGCAATTTTCGACTTCTCAAGGTCATCAGGAACGATAACGCCGGATTCGATCATTTCGTGGTAAAGGTCGTTGCCCTCACGGGTCCGTTCACCAACGCCCGCGAACACCGAGAGACCCGAGTGCACTTTTGCGATGTTGTTGATCAGTTCCATGATCAAAACGGTCTTGCCCACTCCGGCGCCGCCGAACAGACCAATTTTCCCACCCTTGGTGTAGGGCGCGAGAAGGTCGATCACCTTGATGCCTGTCACAAGGATCTCGGTCGCGGTCGACTGCTCTGCGAAAGCAGGCGCGTCGCCGTGGATTGCGCGCTTGGCGGTGGTTTTCACCGGGCCCTTTTCGTCCACCGGCTCGCCGGGGACGTTCAGGATGCGGCCCAAAGTGCCGCTGCCGACGGGAACCATGATCTGGCCGTCCGTATCGGTCACGACTTGACCGCGGACCAAGCCCTCGGTGGCGTCCATAGCGATGGCACGCACGGTGCCCTCGCCAAGGTGCTGAGCCACTTCGAGAACCAGCTCTTTACCATTGTTATCGGTGGTCAATGCGTTGAGAATCTGTGGCAGATGATCCTCAAACTGCACGTCCACAACGGCGCCGATCACCTGAGTG
>DOOI01000126.1:0-269 GCA_003512825.1 Paracoccaceae bacterium
GTCATTTCGGCCATGTCGCGGCCCTTGAACTTGATCGTGCCGCCCGTGATGCGCCCGTTGCGGCCCATGTCTTGCATGATGCCAAGCGCCACAGTGGATTTTCCGCAGCCGGATTCTCCAACCAAACCAACGGCTTCTCCGGGTTGGACGGTTACGGAGAAATCCATCACAGCCGGAATTTCCCGCAGCCGTGTGAAGAAGGAAATCGATAGTTTATCGATTTCCAAAATCGGGCCGTCATGATCCCATTTTGCCATTAACTTATTCCT
>DOOI01000126.1:620-8088 GCA_003512825.1 Paracoccaceae bacterium
TTGGCGTCTGGCTTGCGTCATGACCTATGCGGGCGTTGCGGCCGTTAAGGTTTGTGAGGTTTTCTCTGCCCATGGCGATCAATCCTTCAAGCTTTCTTCGCGCAGACCGTCCGCGAGCAGGTTGAGGCCCAAAACGAGCGACAAAAGCGAGAGGGCAGGCACAAGGGCCGGGTGCAAATAAATTTGCAGCAGGCGGCGGCCATCGTTGATGGTCGAGCCCCAGTCCGGGCTTTCGGGCGAAAGTCCCAATCCAAAGAAGCCCAAGGTGCCCAAGAGAATGGTGGTGTAGCCAATCCGCAGACAAAAATCGACAATCAAAGGGCCCCGTGCATTGGGCAGGATTTCCCACAGCATGATATACCACGGCCCCTCGCCACGGGTTTGCGCGGCGGCGACATAATCACGGGTTTTGATATCCATGGTCAGGCCGCGCACGATCCGGAACACAGTGGGCGAGTTCACAAATACCACCGACACGAAAACCACCAAAAGGTTCGGCGGGAAGGCAATCAGCCCCAAGGGATCGGCGTTCCATGCAATGCCAAGGTAGAGCCAGCCGCCAAGGACCAACACGATCGCCACAAAGAGATTGCGCTTGGAGGGTTGTGTGTAAAACCGCGAGTTCAGCAGCACGACACCAAAGATAATCGGGAAAAGGAACAGAACCCCGGCCATGTAGCGCGGTATCCCTGTGGCAACGATTTCCGGAGTGACCAAAAGATAAAACAGCAAGATGACCGGAAACGCGAGGATGAGGTTGGCCACGAAGGACAGCCCCGTATCAAGACGGCGACCGTAATAGCCCGCAGGTAAGCCCAAGGTAATCCCGACCATAAAGGCAAAAAGCGTTGCGAAAGGCGCGATCTTGATCACTTCCCACGCACCGACGATCATCCGCGACCAAACATCACGACCCAGATTATCGCCCCCTAACAGGAAATAGGGGTACGCGCCTTCGGGCAGTTGACTGTTGGAGCCGACATAGGGCGTGCCGGGCAGTTTGTTTTTCATCCGAGCGGATTGTTCGAGCACCTCATGCGTGGTGATCAAGTCGAACAGCCCCCCAAACACCCCTGTAAAGACCCAAAACATCACGATGGCGAAGCCAAACATGCCAATTGGGCTGTCAAAGAGTTTGCCATAAAGGCCCAAGCGACGCTTGTAGAGGATCGAGAGTGTGAACGTGGCGATCAGCGCGATCCAGACGGGCGCAAGTTGCACCATGACACGGGCGAAGATGGCGCCCCAGGTTAACGGTTCCATGGGTAGCCCTCCTTATTTCACGCTAATGCGGGGGTTGAGATAAACATAGCCGACATCCGATATCAGCTGCGTCACAAGCACCACAAAGACCGACACGACCGAAACGCCCAAGAGCAATTCGATGTCGTTATTGCCTGCGGCTTGAACCAGCGTCCAGCCGAAGCCTTTGTAGTTAAACAGAGTTTCCACAATCACCACGCCGTTCAACAGCCATGGAAACTGCAGCATGATGACAGTGAATGGCGCGATCAACGCGTTTCTAAGGGCATGTTTCACGACGATATTGCGAAAACTGACGCCCTTGAGCCGCGCGGTGCGGATGTATTGTGCGGTCATCACTTCGGCCATCGAGGCGCGGGTCATCCGGGCAATATACCCCATGCCGTAAAGCGCAATCGTCAGAACGGGCAGGGTGAAGTTATTGAAGGTGACGCCATCCATTGCGGAAGCGGCCGAGCCGTTGAACCATTTGAGCCCCACTGCAGAAGAGGCAAAGACCGCGATAAAGACCACGCCCGACACATATTCGGGGGTCGCGGTGGTAAGGATAGAGGCAGCAGAGAGCGAGCGATCCAAGCGGGAGCCTTCGCGCATGCCTGCCAGAATGCCGATGATCAGCGCCGAGGGCACCATGACGACCATGACCCAGAACATCAAAATGCCCGTCAGCGACAGTCTGGTGCTGACAACGTCGAGCGCGGGTTGCTTAAAGACCTGGCTATAGCCCCAACTGCCTTGGATCACGCCGCAAAATCGGGGTGCGCCTTCGGCTGTGCCGCCCAGCGGAATGCATTTGCCGCGCAACTGGCCATCGGTGCCATCGATCACAAATCCGGGCAAAACACCGAGCCATTGGCCATATTTCACCACCAGCGGTTGGGAATAGCCACGGTTGCTGAGCCAGCGGTCGACTTCGTCGTCGGTCATCCGCATCTCACCTTGGGTTTTGGCGAGTTTTTCGAGGTTGGGTGGCAGGTTGGTGAGAAAGAACACCACGAAAGTCAAGCAAAGCGCGGTGAGGATCATGACCCCAACGCGGCGCAAAATAAACAGTCCCATTGGGCCCCCGGATGGTTGGGATTGGCGGGGTATTCCCGCTCATATGCCGGATTAGCGGCAGGTGGGTTGCCCCCCCGGTGAGGGAGGCAACCGCTTGATTTATCAGGCTTTGAAGCCGAGCTTGTGCACGTGGATCTCGAAGGATGGGTGCATATCGCCGCCCACCACTTCGGGCTTGTGGTGACGATAGAGCGACCGCCAGTAGGGCTGGATGAAGACTGCGTTGTCACGCAAGATTGTCTCGATCTCAGCCATCACGGCGCGACGGTTGTCGGCATCAGCGATGGACATCGCTTGGGCCAGCTTTGCGTCGAACTCGGCATTGGCAAAGCCCGACTCGTTCCAAGCTTCGCCCGAGCGATAGGCCAGCGCCAGAACCTGCACGCCCAGCGGACGGTGATTCCACTCGGTGATCGAGAAGGGGTACTTCGTCCAGTCGTTCCAGAAGGTCGATCCGGGCAGCACGGTCCGCTTGATGTTGATGCCAGCGTCGCGGATTTGTGCTGCGATGGCGTCGCCCGAATTCTTGTTGAACCCGTCGTCGAGGGTGATCAGTTCGAATTCGTAATCGGCCATGCCCACTTCGCCCAAGAGCGCTTTTGCGCCTGCGGGATCATGGGTCGGACGGCCAATGTCGGCGTATTCGGGATGGACGGGGGCGACGTGGTGGTTGTCGGCGGTAACACCGAGGCCATCATAGCCCAGTTCCAAAACGATAGCGTTATCAACGGCCTGTGCGAGAGCTTGGCGTGTCTTCGTCTCGCCGAACACCACTTTGCCTTCTTTTTCGGTCACTTGGTTGAACCGCGCAACGATGGTGGCGCCAGTCACAACTTCGGACTTGGTCCAGCCGATACCGTCTGCAATGGCGATGAATTCGCCAACGTTTTGGTAGAGCATGTCGACTTCGCCGGAATCAACTGCGGCCACCCATGCGGCGGGGTCAGAGCCGTAGTCGACGAATTCGATACGATCGAGTGCGGCGCCTGTGCCCCAATAGCTGTGGTTGGCGTTCTTCACCAGAACGGCCTTTACCCCAACTTCGAGCGACTCTGGCAGGTATGCGCCTGTGCCCACAGGGGTTGCGAGGATGTCTTGCAGGTTGGTGGAGGGGTGGATCACAGCGGCAGGGTAGTCGGCCATGCCTGGCAGGATCGTGATGTCGGAAGCGGAGGCCACCAGTTTCACAGTCATCGGGTCAACGAGGGTAATCGCACCGTCGCGGGCCTTGTTGGTGGCGGGGTCGATCAGCGATGCCATACGGCCGGCCATCGAGTTGCCTTCAACGGTCTTGTCGCACCAGTAGTTCACGAGCCAGACGAGGTTTTCACCAGTGAAGTCTTCGCCGTTGTTCCATTTCACGCCGGGACGGACTTTCAGGGTGTATTCGGTCGCGTCATCGTTCACTTCCCAGCCTTCGAGCAGCATAGGGGTGAAGGAACCGTCGCGCTCGTATTGCACGAGGTATTCCAGCCAGCCACGGGCGAAGTTGGAAATCTGGGTCCAGTCCCATGTGCGCGGGTCTTTCAGCGCCATGACTTCTTGCTGAACCTTCATCGTGCCGCCAGCGGCCATATGCGAGCCAGCTTCTGCGGGGGCACCAAGGCCACCCAGCGTGTAGGCAGCTGCTGCGGTCATCCCGAGGGCCGTGGTGCGCGACAGGAATTCACGGCGGCTCAGACGGCCTGCCTTGAACTCATGTGCATACATTTCTGCGGCCGGATGTGACCCGGCGCGCGGAGTGAAATCTAGAGTCATTGTCTTCTCCCTGTGACAACGTTCATTATTTTTGACGATCACACGGGCGTTTCCCACGCGATCCAGATGGCGTGACGTGGGGGGTGCAATCTGGCGTGCATTCGGCACCAGTTTCTCCCAACCGTCAATGCTGGCATTCGGCACTTAGTGTGCTGAATACGACATTGCCCCCTAGCAGAAACGACTATGGCCCGAGATGCAAGCAGAAGCTTGGAAGTCAAATAACCTAAGGGTGAAATCACAATCGCGCCGCTCGCTTTCGCAACGCAGAGGGCGACGTATTCGTGTGGTTTTGCACAAATCGCGTGAAATAGGCCGCCGAGCCAAACCCAAGATCTGCCGCGATAGTCTGAAACGGAAGGTCTGTGCTTTCGATCCGATCGCGCGCCGCATGCAGCGTGCGTTGGGTGAGCATCTCGGCCGCACTCATGTCACAGCTTTCGCGACAAACCCGCGACAGATGCGTCGGCGTTACGCCCAGATCGCGGGCATAATCGGCCATGGTCTTGCCGCTGGCATAGTCGCGCGCCAAAAGGGCGCTGAAGGCCGACACCAGGCGTTGACCCGCAGTTTGGCGGGGCTCTGCTGGGGCCGAGATGATTTGTCGGCGCAGCCAGACCGAGAGCAGCAGGGCATAGGCGCGACTGCTTTCGTCGTGGAAGGGGCGTGCCACCTGATCTTCGCGCGCCATTGCTTCGAGATATCCAGTCAACTCGCTTTGAGCATGCACATCGCGCACCCGCAGATGCACCAGTTCAGGCGGATAGCCCAAACCCTCGGAGTGGGGCATGGTCATCGCCAATCCCGAGCTTTGTTTGCCCAGATCCAATGCAATTGCATGACCTGCGGGCACCCAAAGGAGGTTGTGCATCCCAAGGCCGCGCCGCTGGCCATCCAATGTGCCTCGGCCTTGCCCCCGCGTGATCCAAATCAAAAGATCAAACGGATAATCGTGCAACATTTCCATACGCCACGCCGCACCCCGGAAAAACTGGGCAAGGGTTCTTACCTTGGGCACGCTGTGTGACTTGCTGTCGGAGGGCATCTTTTTCTCATTTTGGCCGATTTGGCCGAAATGCGATAAATATTCGAAAAGATCAATAATAATCCGAAGGGATAGGCGCGATTATGTTCTAAAAGGATAAGCAGTGACGGCGCGTTTAATCGTCAGGGTGCCACTTTTTCCACCCCTGCATCCGGGCGCGGAACCATGTGCGTTGACGTTTTGCAAATTGGCGCGTGGCCACCGTGGCGCGGTGTTGGGCCTCATCCAAGGTGAGCTGGCCTTGCAGATGGGCAATCAGCTCTGGTGCGCCGATTGCTTTGGCAGAGAGATGCGCGGGCGACCAGCTTGAGAGGTTCTCGCGCGCTTCCTCCAGCGCGCCTTGGCGCAGCATTTGGTCAAAACGCGTCTCGATCCGGGCATTGAGCCAGTCCACGCCGGCTTCCACCACAAGGGGCTGCACCATGTCCAAGCCAAGGCGCGGTGGCGGGGTTTCGGCCTGCCACAGGGCAATGCCCCGGCCTGTGGCGCGCTGCACTTCCCATGCGCGCTGGACCCGCGCTCGGTTGTTGAGGTCGATCTTGGAGGCGCTGACGCGATCAAGCCCGGCGATGAGATCGGCAAGCGGCAGCGCATCTGCCTCGGCGCGCGTTTCGGCAGGTGTGGCGGGGATTTGTGCCAATCCTTCGGTGAGAGCCGAAAAATAAAGCCCGGTTCCACCGACGATGACAGGGCGTTCCCCGCGTTGCAAGATGGGCTCCAGATCGCGCAACCAATGACCGACCGAATAGGGCGCGCTGCCGGAAACATGGCCATAAAGCGCATGGGGATGCGCCGCTTCTTCTGTCACGGATGGTCGCGCAGTCAGGACCCGCCAATTCGTAAATACTTGAATTGCATCAGCATTTACAATCACGCCGCCCTGTGCGGCAACGATCTCGACCGCCAGCGCCGATTTGCCCGACGCCGTTGGGCCAGCAATCAAGACGGGGCGCTCGGGCGAGAGCGTGGCGAGGAGGGCGGCAATTTTCATGGCAGCGGGTTTAGCCTTTGACGATAGGGAAGGCGAGACGTGGATTGAACCCGGGCGCGGTTTCGTTCATTTTAACGCCAATCTGCAAATGAAGGAATAAACCATGCCTGACACCGCGCCTCAGACCAAATTTCGCCGCGTAATGCTTAAGATTTCCGGTGAGGCGTTGATGGGAGATCAGGGATTCGGCCTGCATCCCCCGACAGTCGAGCGGATCGCCCGCGAGGTGCAGTCGGTGCATAACATGGGGGTCGAGATTTGCATGGTGATCGGCGGCGGCAATATTTTCCGCGGTCTGCAAGGCTCGGCACAGGGGATGGAGCGCACCACCGCCGATTACATGGGCATGCTGGCCACAGTGATGAACGCGCTTGGGATGCAGGCGGCGTTGGAAAGCCTTGGGGTCTATACGCGGGTGATTTCGGCCATTCCGATGGATCAGGTCTGCGAGCCCTATATTCGCCGTCGCGCCGTTCGTCATTTGGAGAAGAAGCGCGTTTGTATTTTTGCGGCGGGCACCGGAAACCCCTATTTCACCACCGACACAGCCGCCGCGCTGCGCGCCTCCGAGATGGCGTGCGAAGCGATTTTCATGGGCAAGCAAGTGGACGGGATCTATGACAGCGATCCCAAGACCAACCCGAATGCCAAGCGCTACGATCGGGTGAGCTATGATGAGGTGCTGCGCCAGAACCTCAAGGTGATGGATGCCTCTGCCATTGCCTTGGCGCGCGACAATAATATGCCGCTGGTGGTGTTCAGTCTGGACGAGCCGGGCGGGTTTAGAGGTATCCTCGCAGGCGAGGGTACCTATACAACCGTGCACCGCTAAGGCTAGAAGGGCGCAATTCGCCCGACGACGAGCAGAAGGAACCGCAAGATGTCCGACGATATTGAGATTGATACCGACGATCTGGAGCGCCGCATGGAAGGCGCCATGAATGCGCTGAAGGTGGAGTTTGCGTCGCTCCGCACCGGGCGCGCCTCTGGCTCGATGCTGGAGCCCATTCAAGTTGAAGCCTATGGCCAGATGACCCCGATCAACCAATTGGGCACCGTCAACGTGCCCGAGCCGCGGATGGTTACCATCAATATCTGGGATAAGGCGATGGTGGTTCATGTGGAAAAATCCATTCGTAACAGTGGATTGGGAATCAATCCTCAACTAAACGGCACGATTATCATGCTGCCAATCCCAGAGCTGAACGAAGAGCGCCGCCGCGAGCTGACGCGTGTTGCCGCGCAATATGCTGAACATGCCCGTGTGGCGATCCGCAATGTGCGGCGCGATGGCATGGACCAGATCAAGAAAGCCAAGGGCAACGGCATGTCCGAGGACGATCAGAAATTCT
>DOOI01000126.1:8346-8522 GCA_003512825.1 Paracoccaceae bacterium
GAGGACGATCAGAAATTCTGGGAAACGGCTGTGCAAGAATTGACTGATAAATTTATTAAAAACGTAGATGGCGCGTTGGAAGGCAAGCAAGCCGAAATCATGCAGGTCTGACGCGGCCAAGGGGAGGGCGCGGATATGGCGGTTATTTTGCCACTGAGCGCAGATGTGAAAACAGG
>DOOI01000100.1 GCA_003512825.1 Paracoccaceae bacterium
TCCGAGCCGGCCAGCGGTCGTCTCTGGGTCGGTTAGGCTGTGCAAAAAGGCGACGATATCGGCCACCTCCTGCGCCTCAATCGCCAGGGGCTCCACCTCAACCGCGGCTGAGATCGCTGCGACCTCTGCGGGGTCATCCATGATCCGCCAATCAGCCGCTTCAAATTCTGGCAAGACAACACCGCTGCGATCAAAGCTCTGCAAAGCCGCAGTCGGATCTGCATGAGCTGCAACAAAGCTGGCCAGATCACTATAGGCTCCAGAATGCCCCCAAGGGCCGGTCAGCGCGACATTGCGCAACGAAGGTGTGCGAAACGCAAATCTATCCTCTTCCCGCCCGGTCACGCGAAAGCGCCCCTCATCGCGCGCGTGGCGCTCAAAACGTGCCGCTTTGCCTGGCCCAAGCTGCGGTTGACCCATGGCATGAAACCCAAAATCGGTCAAAAGTGGCCCGCTGTGACAGGCCGAGCATCCCGCCGCGCCATAAAACAGCTCAAGCCCGCGCGCCTGCGCGCCCGAATAGCTGTGCGCGCCGGCCAATAGCGTATCAAAGGGCGCTGTATCTGAGCGCCATTCAAATTCCATAAAGGCTGCAACGGCATTGGAGATATCGGTGAAGGCAATGTCCTGCGGCGCTGTCACATCAGGGTAGACCGCCATAAAACGCGCCGCATAATCCGGCACAGCGGCCACCCTTTGGGCGATCAAGTCCCAGGCCCCGCCCTTGCCCGTAAGCGTGCCGCGCCGCACGGCTTGTGAGATTTCATTTTCAGAATAGTGCCCCGCCATTTCATCGCCTGAGAGCACGGGGAACATGGTTTGCGCTGATATAATCGAAGCAAAGCCGCCCACCATTTCCTCTTCAAGCGGCGTACGCAGACCGGATGGACGGGTCGCATCAACCTCAACCCGGCCATCATGGAACAAGACGGTCATTTGCTTGGCACCAAGGTTGAATAACGGCTGCGCATTGCGCGGCACACGTTGCTCGGGCAGGTTTTGCGAATCCACCACACGGTTGAGGCCAAGCCCACTCCCGCCATCCCCTAACGATAAGGACAGCCCATCACCCGTCCCAAAGGCGGGATGGTGACAGGTTGCACAAGCCACCTCTTTATTGCCAGACAATAGCGGATCATAGAACAAGAGCTGCCCCAACTGCGCTTCTTCCAAGCGCACAGGGCGAAAATCCGCATCCGCAAGCGGCGGCGGCAAATCCACTGCCCCAACAGCGGATGCCACACAAATGCCCACGCCCATTCCCATGCCTGTGGCAACCCTCAAAACCAATCCGCGCATTTCAACCTCTTCCTGTCCTGCGCGGACAATGGAACAGTCCAAGCCAAATGAAAACCCATCAGGTGATCGTCCCGCCAAGATCACAAATGCCGATACTCAGCACTGTCAGGTCGCAAACGATCTTGACGACTCCCATCAAGCAAGCCACAGATGGCAGTGCAAGGTGTTCATCGGATGCAAAGCATCTGGAACTGAAACGGGAATTTGGTGCGGGTGACCCATATCGGGACCCAAAACCAAAGCCGCCCCCGCGACTGTAAGCGGTTTGGGTCTGTCATAGCCACTGGGAAACCGGGAAGGAGACAGATCATCATGCCGCCAGCCAGGAGACCGGCCTGCAAGACCAATAACCCCTGTCGGGTGTGACAGGACTAGGAGAGACGAAATGACAACACAAAGCAAAGCAATTGCAGCTTCCGTGCCCGCCACCGCGGGCATCACCTTGGCCTTTATTACTGGGCTCGCACTGTTGATGGCCTCTGGCTACGCGCAAGCCACTGCCTTACATGATGCGGCCCATGACGGCCGCCATGCAATGGCATTCCCCTGCCACTAAGCTAAGTCCATGGCTAAAAATCTGTTTGTCAGCGCGATTTGCGCCGGCATTGCCGCTGGGCTGTTGGCTTCGGTGCTTCAGTTCACATTCGTCATTCCGCTGCTTTTAGAAGGCGAGCTCTATGAGACCGGAGCGCGCGTTCATTTTGGTGCGGACGGATCTCCCCAGAGTGATCGGGGTGCTCCCTCTTTGGGCGGAGATTGGGCCCGCCATTCCATGACCGTGGCCTTTAACATCGTGACCTACACGGGCTACGGGCTGCTGTTGGCCGCGATGATCAGCTTTGCAGCTCTCAAAGGCATCACCACCTCAGCCCGACAGGGTTTGATCTGGGGGCTGTGCGGCTATATCGCCGTGCAACTGGCGCCGGCATTCGGCCTGCCACCTGAGCTGCCCGGCACCATCGCAGCTGAAGTGGGGCAACGGCAATTGTGGTGGATCAGCACGATCCTCGCGAGCGCCGTGGGGCTTGGTTTGATCGCCTTTGGGCGCAGCTATTTACCTGTCGCCGGCGTCATCTTGATGGCAATTCCGCACCTGCTGGGCGCGCCACATCTCGATACGTTTTTCGGTGTGGCACCACCTGAGCTGGCTGCAGAATTCGCAGCGCTAAGCCTAGGAGCGGCAGCCGCGGGATGGGTCATGCTGGGCTATGTGGTGGCAGCCACTCTGAAGCGTTTGGAGAGTTAGAGGCGCTGTTAGAGCTTCGGGACGCGACCTTGCAGGCACAGCCGCAAACGCCCTGCGGCCTCTGCTTCGGTGATCCAGCCCTCCGGCGCATCCGCGTATAGTTTAAGCAGGCCCAGCATATCTTGCGTATCCTGCGCAGGGTCGGCACCAGAAAAGAGATAGGTTGCCTTATGCGCCCCTTGCAACGCAAAGGCCACGGGAGACTGACACATGTTGAGACAAGAGCAGGTCACAAACTCAACCTGCAAACCGCAGTCTTGCGCCGCTTTGGTAAGCGCCATAGCCCAGTCCGCGCCGGGCGCCCTGCCGCCTGGCTCCGCGCAGGTATCACATATGGTCACACGATCTTTCAAAATCGCCCCTTTTGGCTGACATCTAATCGGCGTAAAGCACTCCAAGCCCGATCACAAGGAATACTGACATGATCTCGAAAATCCCCGCAACCATCATCACCGGCTTTCTTGGCGCGGGCAAAACCACACTCATCCGCCATATGTTGCAAAATGCACAGGGCCGTAGAATCGCCCTGATCATCAATGAG
>DOOI01000044.1:0-690 GCA_003512825.1 Paracoccaceae bacterium
GGCGCGGCGGCGTTGAGCCGTTCAATCGCAAAGCCTGCCGCGGCCTTGTAGCCCGCCATGAACTCCGCGCGTTCCTCGGGCGAAATCACTTCGTCAATCTTGTCGAATACCCCGCCACAGCGCGCATCGACAATATTGAGCAAACCAAAAGGCCCAGCGCCCCGGTTTCGCAAAACCAGCTCCGACACCGGGCCGCGGAGCCGCGCGTCATACGCCGCCAGCGCCATGGGCGTCGCCCCATGCACCAGCATCTCGGCCCCCAAGACGCGCGCGTCGATAATGGCTTGGCTCGCCCCATTGGAACCTGTGGGATACATCACATGCGCCGCGTCGCCCATCAGGGCCACCGGGCCTTCCACCCATGTCGACACCGGGTCTCGGTCGATCATCGGGTATTCATAAACTTCCGAAGCCCCTCGCAGCAGGGCAGGCACATCAAGCCAATCCCAAGCCCAGCCTTCGAAATGGTGGATGAACCGCTCCAGCGGCACCTTGCGGTTCCAGTCCCCTTCCCAGCCCGCGCTATTGTCGACCGTTTGTTCGGCAATCCAATTGATCGTGGCATAGCCCTCTGCATCGGGATGCGAGATCGGGTATGTCACGATCCGGTGGCGATGCGTGCCCAAACCGACAAAGCTTGATCCGCTGCGGATCGGCTTGGCCCGCGTAACCCCACGCCACAAGATCGCA
>DOOI01000044.1:937-2791 GCA_003512825.1 Paracoccaceae bacterium
CCGGCTTGGCCCGCGTAACCCCCCGCCACAAGATCGCACCGCCCCATTGAATGGGCGGCTGATCCGGGTGCATCTGCGCGCGAATGGCCGAATGCAGCCCATCCGCCGCAATCAGCAACGTGCCGGACAGCCGCTCCTCGCCCTCAGCGCTGCGAATTTGCGCCACAACGCCCTCCGCAGTGATCTCATACCCCGTGACCCGCGCACCGGTTCGCACCGCATCCGCCCCCAGCCGCGCCACCACCTCGCGGTAGAGCAGCATCTGCAAATCACCGCGATGCACGGCGTATTGCGGCCAGTGATAGCCCGCCTTGAGGCCTCGTGGCTCGGCGTGGATGTCATTGCCATTCTGCCCCACCAGCGCCCATTCAAGCGCCGGCAACCCCACCCGATCCAGCGCCTCTGCCCCGATCCCAAGATCAAAGAGTTCGCGCACCGCATTGGGTTGCAAATTGATCCCCACACCCAGCGGCTTCAATTCGGGCACCGCTTCCAACACGGTGCAGCGCAGGCCAATCTGATGCAGCGTCAGCGCCATCGCCATACCGCCGATTCCGCCGCCGGCAATGATAATATGGGGTTGGGTCATGTGGCGCTCCGTGCTGCTGTCGCTGCACTATGGAAAAGCTGTGGCGAAATGGCCAGCCACAAGCCGACACTCTTGCTGTGTTTAGGCCAGCATACCGCCGTCGTTATCGTCGCCCGCTTCTTCAAGCAACCGATCGAAATCCGGCACCGTCACATGGCGCTTGCCTTCCAATTCGATCACGCCATCCTTGCGAAGCGCGGAAATCTGGCGCGACACCGTCTCAAGCGTCAGCCCGAGGTAATCCGCCATCGCCTCGCGCGTCAGCGGCAAGTCAAACACCAGCGCCCCCTTGGTCGGGCGCAAGTTGAGCGAGGCATCCCGCCGCGCGATGATCGACAGGAACGAGGCGATCTTTTCTCGCGCGGTCTTGCGGCCCAAAAGCAGCATCCACTCACGCGCCGCGTCCAATTCATCCAGCGTCATCTCCAACAGGCGATGCGCGATATGGGGCGTGCGCTCCATCAAGGTCTCGAAGGGTTTCTTGCGAAAGCAGCACATGGTGACATCGGTGGTCGCCGTCACATCATATTCCGCGCCGTTGCGCCCCGGGCGACCCACGAAATCAGACGGCAGCAAAAGCCCAACCATCTGCGTGCGCCCGTCTTCCATGGTCTGGGTCAGCGTTGCGATCCCCGAGACGACCGACCCCACAAAATCCATCCGGTCCCCGGCCCAAATGATCCGGCTGCCAGACTGATAGGTGCGATAATACTTGATCTCTTCGAGATTCACCAACTCCTCAGGTTCACATCGCGCGCAAACCGCGCGGTGACGGATCGGGCAGTCGCTACAATCAACAGTGACGCTGGGGGCTACTTGGGTCAATGACGCGGTCCTAAATTTCGTTTGATCTGGGTCAAATACCGTTTCTTGATCTGCTGGTAACTCTGCCCGAATGGAAACCAAAGCACAACTCGCACATCTGGGACTGTTTGACGCGAAAGTACCTCGGTATACGAGTTACCCGACGGCACCCCATTTCGGCCCCGCCATTGATAGCGCAAAATTCACCTCTTGGGTGGCGGCAATCCCCGAAGGCGCAGCCATTTCGCTTTATTTGCATGTGCCATTTTGCCGCCGATTGTGCTGGTTCTGCGCCTGTCGCACGCAGGGCACCCAGTCAGACGCCCCGGTGGCGGCCTATTTGCAGGTGCTCAAAGCCGAATTGGCAATGCTTGCGGCCATCCTGCCGCGTGGGGTGCGGCTTTCGCGGCTCCATTGGGGCGGCGGCACGCCCACGCTCTTGACCGGGCCCATGATCACCG
>DOOI01000044.1:3066-18608 GCA_003512825.1 Paracoccaceae bacterium
TTGACCGGGCCCATGATCACCGAATTGGCGGCCGCCGTGGCCAACGTCGCCCCCTTTGCCAAGGACTATGAGTTTTCCGTCGAGATTGATCCCTGCGAAGTAGATGACGCGCGTCTGGATGCTCTGGCCGCTGCGGGCATGAACCGCGCGTCAATTGGGGTGCAGGATTTCGATGAGGATATCCAAAAAACCATCGGTCGTCCGCAGGGCTTTGACGTGACGCGCACAGCGGTCGAGGGCATCCGCGCGCGCGGTGTCAAAAGCCTCAACGCCGATATTCTCTTTGGTCTGCAGCATCAGACAGATGCCAAGATCACCGATACGGTGCAAAAACTGCTAAGCTTTTCGCCCGACCGGGTGGCGCTTTATGGATATGCCCATGTGCCATGGATGGCCAAGCGCCAGCAGATGATCCCCTCTGACGCGCTGCCAACCCCCGAAGAACGGCTCGACCTCTTCGATGTGGCGCGGCGACTGTTTCTTTGGGACGGATTCCGTGAAATCGGCATCGACCATTTCGCCCTTCCAACCGATGGCTTGGCACAGGCGCAGTCCAAAGGCATGCTCAAGCGCAATTTTCAGGGCTATACCAACGATCCCGCCGACGTGCTGATCGGGGTGGGTGCGAGCGCGATTTCACGCTTCCCGCGGGGCTATGCACAAAACGAATCTGCAACCGGGGCCCATACAGGTGCAATCCGCGACGGGCGTTTCTCGGTGCATCGCGGACATGCCTTCACCGCCGAAGACCGCCTGCGCGGGCGGATCATCGAAGCGCTGATGTGCGACTTTGAGGTTATCCCACAAGAGATCGGCGCAGAGTTTGCCATCGCCCCCAACCTCGTCGCGCAAATATTGGCCAAGGCGCGCGCGGCGCTGCCTAATGTGCTGGAGATGAATGACGGCATTCTCAGCATCCCCCCCGAAGCGCGCCCGCTGACCCGCATCATCGCGCGCCAATTTGACGCCTATGACCTAAGCAAAGCCGGGCATTCTTCGGCAATCTAGGGCCAACCCTGTCAGCGCACCGGATCGAAAAGCGCATCTTTCAACGTGCAATCGCGGATCGTGTCTGCCCCGCAAGGCACGGGCGTCAACTCTTTTGACAAGCAAACGCGCACTTCCTGAATATAACCCTCACGGCAGGTGACAGTCAGCATATCGCGCGTCATGCCGGGATTTGCCTCCAAGAACGCCTGCTCAATCAGCGTTGCGGGCAATTTCACCGTATTGGCGAGTTTGCGAAACGCTTGGGGTCGGCGGATGCTGTCATAGGCCCGCCGGGAAGTGTCGTAATAGGCGGGCGCCGTCAGGCCGGAACAGACGCCATGCTTTTTCCACTGATACCATGCAAGGCCCGAAGTGCCCATGATGTCGCTCATTTCTTCCGTCATCCGCCGTGTGGGTTGCGCCGCCGTGGTGGGGCAAAAGGCCGGCCAGCCGCGATGGAATTGCGGCCAAAGCCCATGCAAGGTCCAACCGAAATCCTCACGTTCATCGCATTGCGGCGAGCCGCGGGAATCACCCTCCAAGCGGCACCAATTGGGCGACCAAGACAGCGCCATCACATAGTAATCAAAAACCCCCGCCTTCTCGCCATCGGCGCGAACAGGGGCGGGCACAGATACGGCGACAGCAGAGACAATCAGGCCGATCGCCAAGAGGAGGGGAGGCAGAACACGCATTCACTCTTTCCTTGCACAGTTTCCCGCAGTATAAGCACCCCAATTTCCCCCACAATGGAAACCGCCTCAACCGAGGCAGCCCTTTTCGGGCAGCGGGGAAGATATGAGTTCAGGAGTGATCACGATGAACAAACCCATCATGGCCCGCGCCACCGCCGTTTGGCTGATTGACAACACAACTCTGTCCTTCAAGCAGATCGCCGATTTCGTCGGTATGCACGAGCTTGAGATCCAAGGCATTGCCGATGGCGACGTCGCCGTGGGCGTGAAAGGGTTCGACCCCGTGTCCAACAGCCAGCTTGACGCACATGAGATCGCGCAGGGCGAAAAAGACCCGCTCTACAAGCTGCGCCTCAAATTCAACCCCGCCGCCATCGGCGAGGAAAAGCGTCGCGGACCGCGCTACACCCCGCTGTCCAAGCGCCAAGACCGCCCCGCCGCCATTCTGTGGCTGGTAAAATTCCACCCCGAATTGTCGGATGGCGTGATCGGCAAGCTCGTGGGCACCACCAAGCCCACAATCCAGTCAATCCGCGAGCGCACGCATTGGAACATTTCAAGCCTCACCCCGGTTGATCCCGTGGCGCTTGGTTTGTGCAAACAGTCCGAACTGGACACCGCCGTGCAAAAGGCTTCGGCCAAGCGCGCAGCAGATGGCGCATCAATGACCGATGATGAGCGCCGCAAGCTGCTGTCCACCGAGCAATCGCTGGGTATGGAATCCTCGGCACCCCGTCTGCCAACAGCGATTGAGGGGCTTGAAACCTTCTCGCTCACCGGAACGGACGATAGCGATGACATCCGCGAAGATGATGCGCGTTACAAAGACGCCGACAGCTTCTTCAACCTGCCCGGTGATACGGATGATGAGGATGATGACGATCGCAAGTGATCGTGTGATCTTGAACAGCGAGACGGCCCGGATGTGCTCCGGGCCGTTTTCTTTTGGGGCTATCGCCCTCACCGACAGGGACGTCATGCGTCACGCAGGTGCAGCAATCGCTGTGCACAGCTCTACCAGAATCCCTTGGGGCGTGGCGACGTATCCTGTGGTCTGCCCCCAAGGCTCCACGCGGGCCGCCTGAACCAACCGCGCCCCGGCCGCGACCGCACGCGCCACGGCACCTGTGACATCCTCGCACTCAAAGGCGATCTCATAAGAGGGCTGTTCCGCATCATGGCGCCGGGCTGATTTGCCCAACTGCGCCATTAGCGCCAAAGAGGAAAACGCCAGCTTGGTCTCGCCAGTCAGCATCTCGCCATAGTCGCCCCCCTCGTGCACAAAGCCTCGCGTGCCGCCGAAAGCCGCCTCAAAAAACGCGATGGCCTCAAGCACATCTTCAACAAAAAGAATAGCATATCGAAACTTCATCGCCCCGCGCTCCCCTGTCGGCCTATGGTGAACCGTCCTCCACTCACGCCCCATTGGCAACAGTCTTTCGGCGCCGCTTGCGCTCTGAAGGAAGGCCGTCAGCCTCCTGTCTGCCCCTCATTTTCCCCACCGCGCACCCCAATGGCCGACCTGCATTTTTTGATCAAATTCCCTAAGAAACCAGATGCTTCGCTGCACCCATAGGGAGAACAAAAAAATATTTAGTCTGGCTCAAATTTTTTCTTGAAACGTAAACCCATGCGCCTTAAGTCCCCCTCCAAGACGCCAACGCACGCGCCTCTGGCCGGTGGGAAACCTCACGTGTTTACGTAGCGACGGTAACGTCTCCGTTTGAACTGGTCGGGCCTTTGGCCCGGGTCTTTTGGAGATGACCATGAACGCTTACGTAAACTCGCTCGCGGGTGGCAAAGCCGTCCGTTCTTCTGCCCGCATCGAAGCATTTATCCGCGCAACCGATTTCGATCGCCCGACTCTGGTGCTCGACACCGAGCTGGTCGCACAGCAATTCCGCGCGCTGAAGGCAGGCCTCGGCCGCGCCGATATTCACTATGCCGTGAAAGCAAATCCCGAGCGTGCCGTCATCGAGACTCTGGTCGCAGAGGGCTCGCATTTTGACGCAGCCTCGCGTGGCGAGATTGAGCTCTGCCTCGGCCTCGGCGCACGCCCCGAGACGATCTCCTTCGGCAACACCATCAAAAAGCCCGTCGACATTGCCTTCGCTTACGGCGCAGGCATCACTCTGTTTGCCGCGGACTCGGACATGGAGCTGGAGAAAATCGCCGCACATGCGCCCGGCGTTGAAGTCTACATTCGCCTTCTGATGGGCACCACCGAAGCCGATTGGCCGCTGTCGCGCAAGTTCGGCACGATGGAGAGCGAAGTGAATGCGCTCCTCGCCTATGCCGTGCACCTTGGCCTCAAGCCTGTTGGCCTGTCCTTCCACGTCGGCAGCCAAACCCGCCGCGCCGAAATGTGGCGCGACACGCTGGACCGCGTGGCCAATGTCTGGACGTCAGCACGCGAGGCAGGGTTCGACCTGTCGCTGATCAACATCGGTGGTGGTTTCCCCGCCTTCTACGGCGAAGCCATTGACGCACCCGAAGTCTATGCCGCTGCTGTTATGGACATGGTCGAGCCGCGCTTCCCCGGCGCAACCCGCATCATGGCGGAGCCGGGTCGCGGCATGGTCGCCGAAGCCGGCATGATTGCCGCCGAAGTGCTGCTGGTCTCCAAAAAGTCGCAAGATGATCTGCACCGTTGGGTTTATCTCGACATTGGCAAATTCTCCGGCCTTGCCGAGACGATGGACGAAGCCATCCGCTACCAGTTCACCACCGACCGCGACCATGAAGAGCACGGCCCCTGCATACTCGCAGGTCCCTCCTGTGACAGCGCCGATGTGCTCTACGAAAAGCGCCCGGTGCAATTGCCCATGGGCCTCACCTGCGGCGACAAAATCATCATCCGCAACTGCGGCGCGTATACCACCACCTATTCCTCGGTCGCCTTCAACGGCTTCCCTCCTCTGGACGTCGTGGTGATCTGATCCCTTTACCGGGTTTGGAAAAATCGTAACGAAAAGGCCCGGCGCATTCGCTCCGGGCCTTTATTGCAAGGTGGGATCCGCTATGCGCCTTACCCGCCCATCTTGTCCTGCGTCTTGGTGTCGAAATCCGCAGCGTCATGGCGCTCGTGCAACTGGCTTGACGGCTCGCCAAACGGCCGGTTCACCATCCGCCCCCGCTGCACAGCCGGGCGCGCATCGATCTTCTCTGCCCAAGCCATCACGTGACGATAGCTGGCAACATCCAGAAACTCCGCCGCATTATAAAGCCGCCCCAAGGCCAGCTGCCCATACCAAGGCCAAATCGCAATATCCGCGATGCTATAGGCGTCACCCGCAATATAAGCGTGTTTGGCCAATTGCTTGTCGAGCACATCCAACTGCCGCTTGGTTTCCATCGAAAACCGATCAATCGGATATTGCCACTTTTCTGGCGCATAAGCGTAGAAATGGCCAAAGCCGCCACCGAGATACGGCGCTGACCCCATCTGCCAGAAAACCCAATTGAGCACCTCGGTACGCGCCGGGCCAGACGAGGGCAAAAACATGCCAAACTTTTCCGCCAAATGCATCAAGATCGAGGCGCTCTCGAACACCCGCAGCGGCTCTGCACCAGAACGATCGATCAAGGCCGGGATCTTCGAATTCGGATTCGCCTCGACAAAGCCCGAACCAAACTGATCACCATCGCCGATCTTGATAAGCCACGCATCATATTCCGCCTCTTTGATCCCGGCGGCCAGCAGCTCTTCAAACATGACAGTGACCTTTACCCCATTGGGCGTGGCCAGCGAATAAAGCTGAAAGGGATGCCTTCCCACGGGCAGCGCCTTGTCATGCGTGGCCCCAGAAACAGGACGGTTGATCGAGGCGAACTGCCCCCCCGAGGGGGCTTCCCATGTCCAAACCTTGGGCGGCGTATAGCTATCGTTCATGATCGTCCTCCGAATATGATTTCCCGCAGGCTACCCAAGCCCCGCACAGGATGCCAGATGCATGCGCGCACAGCCTCCTGTGCGTGGGACAACCCTATCCGCGTGCCGACCACGCCCCTCTGGCGCTCCGCGCCACGCCCGCCTACTCTGGAGCGCGAACCAAAAGGGATCTCGTTGTGAAACTCTGGCTCATGCTCATCGCTGCGATCGGGTTTGAAGTGCTGGGCACTTCAATGCTGAAAAGCTCAGACGGTTTTTCGCGGCTCACCCCATCCCTTGCCAGCGTCGCCGCTTACCTCGCGTCGTTTTGGCTCTTGTCACAGGTCCTGCGCGTGATGCCTGTGGGCATCGCCTATGCAATCTGGTCGGGCTTGGGCATCTTGTTGATCACGGTGATCGGATGGGCCGTGTTTCGCCAAAGGCTCGACGCCGCGGCGCTTTTGGGCCTCGCCTTAATCGCAGCAGGCATCATCGTGATCAACGTTTTCTCGAACACCACCGGCCACTGACCAAAATCTCTTGCAAGAGATTTTCCCTGTCCTTGCAAGGACAGGCCCCAGATTTTTGCAAAAATCTGGCGTGCCTCGGGTCAGATGCAGCGACCGCCGTCAACTTCCATCGCCACTCCAGTAATCATGCTGGCCTCATCAGAGCACAGGTAGCAGGCTGCGTTGCCCATATCTTCCGGCGTCGAGAACCGCCCAAGCGGGATCGTCGAGAGAAACTTGGCCCGCATCTCAGGGGTATCTTCCCCCATGAACGACGCTAGCAAAGGCGTCTCGCCCGCCACGGGGCATAAGGCATTCACCCGCAAGCCCGCCGGGGCCAATTCCACCGCCATCGCCTTCGTCGCGGTAATCACCCAGCCTTTGGAGGCATTGTACCAATTCAACCGCGGTCGTGGACTAAGCCCGGCCGTCGAGGCCACGTTAAGGATATTGCCCCGGCCATTGCGCTTCATATGCGGCACCAGCGCTTGGGCAAACAAATAGATCGATTTGCAATTCACCGCAAAGACCCGGTCGAAATCGTCTTCGCTTACCTCCTCCAACGGTGTCGGCAAATGGGTGACGCCTGCGTTATTGACCAGAATATCCACCCGACCCAGCCGCTCCAGCGCGAAATCCACCAGCGCCCCTACGCTGGCCTTGTCCGCCACATTCGCCGCAAAGGCCAAGCCGTTCAACTCGGCCGCCAATGCGTCTGCGCCTGTTTTATTGATATCCACAACCAAAACACGCGCGCCTTCTGCTGCAAATTTGCGCGCAATCCCTGCGCCAAATCCCGACGCGCCCCCGGTAACAATCGCGGTTTTTCCCTCAAGTCTCATATCGCCTCTCCCTCTTTCCCATTATTCACCCCGCACTGCCTTAGCTGTTTGGGTGGTCCATCGGCCAAATCATCTGCACACGCAGCAGGGCTACAGTCCAATTCCTATCGCCGCGCCCGCTTGAGCGCGCCCATGTCGCGCGCCGACAAAGCTTTCGCAATCCACCGCTCGCATCTCAGGCCCCCTTTGCAGGAATAAGGCCCGGCCAAGACAACAGCGCAGATCGGTGCCCCCCATCTCATCGACAGGGCTCAAAAGCATCTTTGGTTTTCCCGGATTATCCATGCCACGCCGCTACTGTCTTCAGGGTTGTGAAACCATACATCGCTTCAAACCCTTTCTCGCGCCCATGGCCTGATTTGCCACGCCCGCCAAAAGGCAATTCCACGCCCCCCCCGGCACCGTAATTATTGATAAACACCTGTCCAGCCCGGATCGCACGCGCCAGTCGCATTTGCCGTCCGCCATCTTGGCTCCAGACCGAAGCAACCAGCCCGTAATCCGTGCCATTGGCAATTGCCACCGCCTCTTCCTCGCTGTCAAAAGGAATAACCACCTGCACAGGGCCGAAAATCTCGTCGCGCGCCAAGGCATGATCAGGGCGCACGCCCGCCAGCAAGGTCGGCGGCACATAATAGCCCCCGTCGGGCACCTCCCCCAGCACTGCACGCCCAGCAACTTCCAAATCCGCGCCTTGCGCCAGAAAGCCCGAAACAATCTGCTTTTGCTTGGCCGAAATCAACGGCCCCACATCCAGATCGGCCATCGCAGGCCCCACCCGCAGCGCACCATAGCGCTCTGCCATCCGGGCCAAAACCTCGTCATGCACTCGCCGATCCACCAAAATCCGCGACGAAGCCGAACAGGTCTGACCGCAATTCTGAATTCCAGCATTCACCAGAAACGGCAGGGCGCGCTCTAGATCCGCATCGGCAAACACCACCTGCGGCGACTTGCCCCCCAATTCCAGCGTCACGGGCACCACATTGCGCGCCGCCGCCTCCTGCACCATCACACCCGTGCCCACCGATCCGGTGAAACTGATGTGATGCACACCGGGATGGGCGGTCAGCGCGGCTCCCGCTTCTGCACCCAAGCCCGGCACCACATTCAACACCCCATCCGGCAATCCCGCCGCCTTGGCCATATCGGCAAAAGCCAGCGCCGTAAGGCAGGCATCCTCCGCAGGCTTGAGCACACAGGAATTTCCCGTCGCCAGCGCGGCCCCCACTGAGCGCCCGATGATCTGCATCGGATAATTCCACGGCACGATATGCCCCGTCACCCCATGCGGCTCACGCAGTGTATAAACCGTGTAGCCGTCAAGATAGGGGATCGTCTCCCCCATCAGCTTATCGGCCGCTCCACCGTAAAACTCGCAATAGCGCGCCAAAGCCACCGCATCGGCGCGCGCTTGCTTGAGCGGCTTGCCCACATCAAAAGCCTCGATCCGCGCCAGATCATCCACCCGCTCTTCCACCATCCGGCCCAAGCGCATCAAGATACGCCCCCGCTCCGCAGCGCTCATCCGCCCCCATGGCCCCGACCGCGCAGCCTCTGCCGCCGCCACAGCCGCATCGACATCTTCTGCTGTGCCGCGTGCAATCGCGCCTATTTCTTCGCCTGTCGAAGGATCAAAAAGCGGCAAGGTCCCGCCTCTCGCCGGGGCCACCCATGCCCCGTCAATCAGGCATTTCGCGGGATCAAACCAAAGCGCTAGGTCCGTCATGCAGCAACTCCTTCTGGCAATTTCGGGGCAGCAGCGATCAACTGCCGCGTATAGGGGTGGCGGGGATGATCAAACACCTCCGCCGTCACGCCTTCTTCCACAATCCGACCCGCCTGCATCACCATCACCCGGTCCGTAATGGCCCGCACCACGCTCAGGTCATGGCTGATAAAAAGATAGGTCAGGCCCAAACGGTCCGAGAGATCGGCCAAAAGGTCGAGCACCTGTGCGCGCACCGAAACATCAAGCGCCGAAACCGCCTCATCAAGCACGATCACATCTGGCCGCGTGATCAGCGCCCGCGCAATGGCAATGCGTTGGCGTTGGCCACCAGAAAACTCGTGGATATACTTTTCCATGTCAGACGCCTGAAGCCCCACCGCCTCCAGCGCTTCTGCGACCCGACTGCGCGCCTCGGCGGGCGGCGCGGCGCTCAAATGAAACGGCTCTGCCACCAATCGCTCCACCCGCCAACGCGGATTGAAACTGCCGTAGGGGTCTTGAAAAACCACCTGCAAACCCGCGCGTATGGCATTGCCCATACCCGGATGCACCCTCGCGCCGCGAAAGGTGATCGTGCCGCCTTGCAGCGGCTCCAAGCCCAAGATCGCCCGCGTCAGGGTCGATTTTCCACAACCGGATTCACCGACCAGCCCAAGGCTCTCTCCGCGTCGCAGGCTAAAACTCACCCCGTCCACCGCCCGAAACGCCGCGCCGCGCCGCCACAAATGTCGCTTGCCGGGATAGGCGCGCACCACGTCTTGCACCTGCAAGATCACTTCGCCGTCTTCGCCCCCATCGCGCGTTGGCTGATGCGTCGATGCCGCCAAAAGGGCCTGCGAATAGGGATGGCGCAGCCCTTGCGTCAACAGGCCCACCGGCCCTTCCTCCACAACCTCGCCCGCCTTCATGATCGCAATGCGGTCCGCCATTCCGGCCACAACTGCCAGATCATGCGTGATCAGCATCAGCCCCATACCATCCTCGCGCGCCAGCCGCGCCAATAGCGCCAAGATCTGTGCCTGCGTCGTGACATCAAGCGCCGTGGTCGGTTCGTCGGCAATCAACAGCTTGGGGCGCAGCGCAATTGCCATCGCAATTACCACCCGCTGCCGCTGCCCACCCGATAATTCATGCGGATAGCGCGTCATCGCAAACCGCTCCTCGGGCAATTCCGCCCGCGCCAATGCCATGCGCGCCTGCGCCCAAGCCTCGGCCGCAGAGGCACCAGTATGCAACGCAACAGTCTCTGCCACCTGTGCGCCGATTGTCTTGAGCGGGTTCAGCGCGGCCATCGGCTCTTGAAACACCATCCCCACATCACACCCGCGCATGGCACAAAGCGCGCGCTCTTCCATCGCCAAAACATCTTTGCCATCAAGTAAGATCTGCCCGCTGCATGTCGCCCCTTCTGGCAACAACTGCATAACCGAAAACGCTGTCATCGACTTGCCCGACCCGCTTTCGCCGATCACGCCCAGCACTTCTCCTGCCGCCACACGCAGCGTCACGCCCTTAAGCACCGGGAAACCGTGAATGGCCATATGCAGGTTCTCAATCGCCAAAAGGCTCATCGCGCCCTCCGCAACCGGGGATCAAGCCAATCGCGCAAACCATCCCCCATCAGGTTCAGCCCCAGAACAGTCAGCAAAATCGCCAGCCCTGGGAAGATTGCCATATGCGGCGCCAGCGAGATCATCGTCTGACTATCCGCCAGCATCCGCCCCCAAGAGGGCAAAGGCGGTTGCGCGCCCAACCCAACATAAGACAGCCCCGCCTCGGCCAGAATTCCCAGCGAAAACTGGATGGTCCCCTGCACGATCAGCAAATTCGTCACATTTGGCAAAATATGTTCGAGCGAAATCCGCGCCCGTCCCTTGCCCGCCACCCGCGCCGCCATGATCCAATCGCGCGTCCACAGCGACAACGCCGCGCCGCGCGTCACCCGTGCAAAAACCGGGATGTTGAAAATCCCGATCGCGATAATGGCATTCAGCGCCGAAGGCCCAAAAACAGCCGTGATCAGAATGGCGATGATGAGTGAGGGAAAGGCAAACACCAGATCGTTGCCGCGCATGATGATCTCATCCAGCCACCCACCCCGATGCGCCGCCGCGGTCAGCCCCAAAGGCACCCCAAGCCCCATGCCAATGCCCACAGCCACCAACGCCACCGCAATCGACGTGCGCGCCCCCACCATGATCATCGACAGAATATCGCGGCCAAAATGATCGGTCCCCAAGAGATGCCCGCCCGAAGGGGGCTTCATCTTGTTGGTGATGGCCAATTGCGTCACATCTTGTGGAACCCACAAAAAACTGACCGCCGCCGCCATGACAAACGTCAATGTCAGCACCAACCCCAACCATAGCGAAAGCCGCCCCCTCATTCTCGGCTCCTTAGCCGGGGATCCACCAGCGCATAAGCCAGATCCACTGCGAAATTCACCACGATCACCGCAAAGACCAGCAGCATCACCACTGATTCCACCACGATCAAATCCCGCGCCGAGATCGACTGAAACACCAACCGCCCCAAGCCCGGCAGGAAAAACACGTTCTCAATGATGATCGCGCCCGCCAGCAGAAACGAAAACTGCATGCCGATAATGGTCAAGACCGGGATCATCGCATTGCGGAGCGCATGCCGCCGCAAGACCTGCCCCTTGCTCAGCCCCTTGGCCCGCGCCGTGCGAATATAATCTTCGCTCAAGACATCAATCAAAGCCGAACGCATCACGCGCGTCAAAATCGCCGCCTGCGGCAAGGCCAAGGCGATCGCGGGCAAGGTCAGGCTCTTGAGACCCGGCAACAGCCCCTTGTCCCAGCCTGCAAAGCCACCTGCGGGAAACCAACGCAACTGGATGGCAAAGACCAAGACCATCAGCATTGCGAACCAGAAATTCGGCACCGCGACCCCCAATTGGGTCGCCGCCATCACCCCCAGATCACCAGCGCGCCCACGGCGCGCCGCCGCCCAAATGCCCGCCGGAAAGGCAATCGCCATCGACAAGGCCAAAGCATAAAGCGCCAGCGGCAAAGAGACTTGTAACCGATCAGCCACCATCCCCGCCACATCGGTGCGATAGGTGTAAGAGGTGCCAAAATCTCCGCGCACCATGCCGCCAATCCACGAGAAATACCGCTCAAGCAGCGAGCCATTCAGCCCCAACTCCGCCCGCAAGGCCGCCAGCGTATCCTCTTGGGCATTGATCCCAAGCATGAATGATGCCGGATCGCCCGGCACCACTTCAACCAAAGCAAAAATCACCGCCGAAGCCACGACCAAAGCCACCAAGAGCGAGGTCGCCCGCTTAATCAGATAGCGCAGCATTCGGCGCGCGCCCCTCTTCTGCTTTCTCTTTCAAAAACGTCTCCCCTCGCACGGGGCGAGGATTGGGGGGCGCAAACGCCCCCACAGGTTTCATCTTGGCCAAGGGGCACAACGACGCCCCGCGCCGTCACTCTTCCCAGTAAACCGCTGTCAGGTCTGTCGCTTGGGTCGGTGCATTGGCCCAAAGCCCCTTTACCTTGGCATTGGCAACCGAAAGCGCGGCAAGCTGGAACAGATAGCCATTCACATACTCATCCGCGATCATCTTCTGCGCCGCTTTCAAGATCTCCGAGCGCTTGGCCGGATCGGTGGCATTGTTCAGATCTGCCATCAAACCCTGAAAGGCCGCGCTGTCATATTGGAAATAATAGTCAGGGCGCGCATAGATGTTGATATCGGCAGGTTCGGTATGGCTGACGATGGTCAGGCCAAAATCCTTACCCTTAAAGACTTCCTCCAGCCATTGCGCCCATTCCAGATTGGAAATCTCGGTCTCGATCCCCACCGCACGCAATTGCGCTGCGATGATCTCGCCACCGCGCCGCGCATAAGAAGGCGGCGGCAGCTTCAGCGTCGTCTTGAACCCATCTGCGAAGCCCGCCTCGGCCAGTAGCTTCTTCGCCAGTTCCGGATCATAGGCCGATTGCGCCGTCAGATCGACGTAATCGGGATTATGCGGCGCAAAATGCGTGCCGATGGGCGTGCCATATCCAAACATCGCCCCATCAATGATTTCCTGACGGTTGATCGCATGGGCCAGCGCCTCACGCACCTTCACATTGTCAAAGGGCGGCATCTTGTTGTTGGTCGAAAGAATGGTCTCGCCTTCGGTCGATCCAACCAGCACTTGAAAGCGCGCATCCGCCCCAAACTGCGCGAGGTTTTCTGGCGCCGGGAAGCCCGAGAATACGTTGACATCTTCCGCCATCACGGCCGCAAATGCCGCCGTCGGATCCGCGATGAACTTGAACGTCACCTTGTCGAGCTTGGCCGGGGTGCCCCAATAGCCGTCATTCTTGGCCAATTCGATGCGGTCGCCTTGCACCCAATTGCTGAATTTGAATGCGCCCGTGCCTACGGGGGCTTGCTTGATATTCTCGATGCTCTCGGGAGCAACGATCACCGCATCGCCCCACGCCATGTTAAACAAAAACGCCCCGTTCGGTGCACTCAAAGTCACCTTCACCGTTGCCGGGTCCACCACATCCACCGAAGCAATACCGGCAAACAGCGCCTTTTGCGCGTTTTGGCTGTCCTCAGCGCGCGCACGATCAAGCGAGAACTTGACATCCTCCGCATTCATATCTGTGCCGTCGTGAAACTTCACACCCTCATTGAGCTGGAACGTATATGTCAGCCCATCGTCCGAAATATCCCACGATTTCGCCAAGCCCGCGATAATCGAACCATCCGAGGCAAAGCGCGTCAGCCCCTCAAACACATTGGCATAAAGGACCGAATCGATCGCACCCGCCGCCGCCGAGGTCGGATCGAGATGCGGCGGCTCAAGCTGCATGCCAACAACAATATCAGTCTTGGCTTCAGCCATTCCAAAGCTCGCAGCCAAGGCCAACGCGCTGATGAAACCAGTGCGGAACGTGGAAAAAGTCATGGGAACCTCCCTGTTTTTGCCCCGCACACATCCACAGCGGCGGAGAGTCGCCCTCCACCTTTCTCCAAATTTCTGCGGGGGTCCATGAAAATTATGCGCGCGGCCCGCAATCAGCGCGCCGCGATCGCCGCACGAATAGCCCGGATATTTTCGCCATAGGGCGCGGGATCGCTCACCGATCCGCCCTTGAACACAGCGGATCCAGCCACAAGCACATCTGCCCCCGCCGCCACGATACCGGGCGCGGTGACAGGCGTCATGCCACCATCGATCTCGATCAGCACTGGCCGATCCCCGATCATCCGCCGCAGCTCAGCCACTTTTGCGCTCATGTCGATATAGCTTTGCCCGCCAAAACCGGGGTTCACAGTCATTACGCAAACCAGATCAACCAGATCGAGCACCTCGGCCACCGCCGCTGCAGGTGTGCCGGGATTGAGCGCCACACCGGGCTTGCAGCCTGCACCGCGAATGGCCTGCAAGGTGCGGTGAATATGCGGCCCCGCTTCCACATGCGCGGTCAGGTAATCCGCTCCCGCCTCCGCAAAGGCTTCGATATAGGGGTCCACAGGCGCGATCATCAGATGCACATCCATGACCGTCTTGATGTGCTTGCGGATCGCTTTGCACAACGGCGGGCCAAAGGTGAGGTTGGGCACGAAATGCCCGTCCATCACGTCAACATGGATCCAATCCGCGCCCTGCGCTTCCACCGCTTCGATCTCGCGCCCGAAATTGGCAAAATCCGCCGACAGGATCGACGGCGCGATCAGCGTCTTGGCAACCATTACGCAACCACCGGGTCAAGCTTGCCCTTCGCATAGGCCAGCGCCATGTCATCCATGGAAATCGCCTTGATCTTGGACGCATTGCCCGCCGTGCCAAACCGCTCGAAACGGTCGCGGCACAGCTTTTCCATCTCTTCCATCGCGGGCACAAGGAACTTGCGCGGATCAAACTCCGCCGGGTTCTCCTGCGCGATCCGGCGGAAGGTTCCCGTCAGCGCCATACGGTTATCCGTATCGATGTTGACCTTGCGAACACCCATCTTGATGCCGCGCTCAATCTCTTCGATCGGCACGCCATAGGTCTGGCTCATATTGCCGCCATAGGTGTTGATCAGATCCTGCAAATACTGTGGCACCGACGACGAGCCATGCATCACGAGGTGCGTATTGGGCAGCTTCTCGTGAATCTGACGGATCGTATCCATCGCCAGAATTTCGCCATCCGGCTTGCGGGTGAACTTGTAGGCCCCATGCGAGGTGCCACAAGCAATCGCCAGCGCATCCACCTTGGTGCGTTTGACAAAATCCACTGCCTGATCGGGGTCGGTCAAGAGCTGCGAATGATCAAGCACCCCTTCGGCACCCGAACCATCTTCTTCGCCCGCCATTCCAGTCTCCAGCGACCCCAGAACGCCCAACTCCCCTTCCACCGACGCACCCACCCAATGGGCGGATTTGGTCACGCGGGCCGTGATCTCGACGTTATAATCATAAGAAGCAGGCGTCTTCATATCTTCTTCAAGCGAGCCATCCATCATCACCGAGGTAAAGCCATGCTTGATCGCCGAAAGGCAGGTGGCATCGTTGTTGCCGTGATCTTGATGCATGCACAGCGGGATCGCGGGAAACATTTCCGACAGCGCCAGAATGAGGTGCTTGAGCATCACATCGCCCGCATATTTCCGCGCCCCCCGCGAAGCCTGCAAGATCACTGGCGCATCCACCGCCTGCGCCGCTTTCAGGATCGCCAGACCCTGTTCCATGTTGTTGATGTTAAAAGCGGGCACGCCGTAATCGTTCTCGGCGGCATGATCGAGAAGCTGGCGAAGGGTGATCAGGGCCATGGGTCACTCCTAATATCTGGGGTTCGAGCGGCTTCTAGCCGAGTTTGGCGCAGATGGGTAGGGGGGAAGACCATGCCCCCGCCCGACGCTCCAACAAACCCCATCAAAC
>DOOI01000093.1:0-3413 GCA_003512825.1 Paracoccaceae bacterium
GATTACTTCAGGATTTTGGAGACGACGCCAGCGCCGACGGTGCGGCCGCCTTCGCGGATAGCGAAGCGGAGGCCTTCTTCCATCGCGATTGGCGCGATCAGCTCGACGCCGAACTTCAGGTTGTCACCAGGCATCACCATCTCGGTGCCCTCGGGCAGCGTCACGGTGCCGGTCACGTCCGTCGTACGGAAGTAGAACTGTGGGCGGTAGTTGGCGAAGAATGGCGTATGACGGCCACCCTCTTCCTTCGTCAGGATGTAGGCTTCGGCTTCGAAGTTCGTGTGCGGGGTCACCGAACCGGGCTTGCACAGAACCTGACCACGCTCAACGCCTTCACGGTCAACGCCGCGCAGCAGCGCGCCGATGTTGTCGCCAGCTTCGCCGCGGTCGAGCAGCTTGCGGAACATTTCAACGCCGGTGCAGATCGACTTCTTCGTCGCGCGGATACCCACGATCTCGATTTCGTCGCCCACGTTGATCACGCCGCGCTCAACACGACCGGTCACCACGGTGCCACGGCCAGAGATCGAGAACACGTCTTCGATCGGCATCAGGAAGGGCTTGTCCACGGCGCGCGCAGGCGTCGGGATGTAGCTGTCAACCGCATCCATCAGCGCGCGGATCGAGGTTTCGCCAATCTCGGGCATCTCGCCGATCAGCGCCTGGTGTGCCGAGCCCTTGATGATTGGAATATCATCGCCGGGGTAGTCGTAGGACGAGAAGAGCTCGCGGATTTCCATCTCGACGAGCTCGATCAGCTCTTCGTCATCCACAAGGTCAACCTTGTTCATGTAGCAAACCATGTAGGGAATACCCACCTGGCGGCCGAGCAGAATGTGCTCGCGCGTCTGGGGCATCGGGCCGTCAGACGCCGCGCAAACGAGGATCGCGCCGTCCATCTGTGCCGCACCCGTGATCATGTTCTTCACATAGTCCGCGTGGCCGGGGCAATCGACGTGCGCGTAGTGACGGTTTGGCGTCTCATACTCAACGTGCGCCGTCGAGATCGTGATCCCGCGGGCCTTCTCTTCGGGCGCGCCATCGATCTGGTCGTAGGCACGGAATTCACCGAAATACTTCGTGATCGCAGCCGTCAGCGTCGTCTTGCCGTGGTCAACGTGACCAATCGTGCCGATGTTCACGTGCGGTTTGTTGCGTTCAAACTTTGCCTTTGCCATCTTTAGTCTCCTTTGTCGGGTGGCGAGGATCCCCTCGCCCTACAGGTTGGTGGTAGGGCGGGGTTCACCCCGCCGCACCGATCATGCGTATTTCTTTTGGATCTCTTCCGAGATGTTCTGCGGAACCGCGTCATAGTGGTCGAACAGCATCGTGAAGACAGCACGGCCCGACGACATCGAACGCAGGTTGTTGATGTAGCCGAACATATTCGCCAGCGGCACCATTGCGTTGATGACGTTTGCGTTGCCGCGGCTGTCTTGACCCTGCACCATACCACGGCGCGACGTCAGATCGCCGATGATCGAACCGGTATACTCTTCCGGGGTCACAACTTCGACTTTCATGATCGGCTCGAGCAACTTCGCACCAGCCTTTTTGAGGCCGTCGCGCATCGCAGCGCGTGTCGCGATTTCGAAGGCGAGAACCGAAGAGTCAACGTCGTGGTAAGCACCGTCAACCAGCGCCACTTTGAAGTCGATCACTGGGAAGCCTGCGAGAGGGCCGGAGTCCATAACGGACTTGATGCCCTTTTCGACGCCTGGGATGTATTCCTTGGGAACCACACCACCAACGATCTTCGATTCGAACGAGTAGCCTTCGCCAGGCTCGGTCGGGGTGATTTGCAGCTTGATGCGTGCGAATTGACCCGTACCACCGGTTTGCTTCTTGTGCGTGTAGTCGATCTCGGTCGCAGTCGAGATGGTCTCACGATAAGCCACCTGTGGCGCACCAATGTTCGCCTCGACTTTAAACTCGCGGCGCATACGATCCACGAGGATGTCGAGGTGAAGTTCGCCCATGCCCTTCATGATGGTCTGACCAGACTCGAGGTTGGTCTCGACGCGGAAGGAAGGATCCTCGGCAGCAAGACGCGCCAGTGCCAGACCCATTTTCTCTTGGTCGTTCTTCGACTTCGGCTCAACGGCGATTTCGATCACGGGCTCGGGGAAGGTCATCGTTTCGAGAACGACGGGCTTCGCCGGGTCACAGAGCGTGTCACCAGTTGTGGTTTCTTTCAGACCGGCCAGAGCAATAATGTCGCCTGCGAAAGCTTCATCGATCTCTTCGCGGTTGATCGAGTGCATCATCATCATACGACCAACGCGCTCACGCTTGCCCTTGGTCGCGTTCATCATCTGGTCGCCCTTTTTGAGGACGCCGGAATAGATCCGCGTGAAGGTCAGCGAGCCCACGAAGGGGTCGTTCATGATTTTGAATGCGAGGGCCGCGAAAGGCTGGCCATCGTCTGCCGAACGCGGGATGTTACGCGTTTCCGTCTCGTCACCCGGTGTGAAGCCCATGTAGGCCGGCACGTCGAGAGGCGTCGGGAGATAGTCGATAACAGCGTTCAGGAGGGGCTGGACGCCCTTGTTCTTGAATGCGGAACCAGCGGTGACCGGAACGAAGGACATCGACAGCGTCCCCTTACGGATCAGCTTGCGGAGCAATTCCTCGTCGGGCTCGTTGCCTTCGAGATATGCTTCCATCGCGTCGTCATCCATTTCGACGGCCAGCTCGATGAGCTTGGCGCGCCACTCGTCGGCTTCTGCCTTGAGCTCTTCACGGATTTCCTGACGGGTCCAGGACGCGCCAAGGTCTTCACCTTTCCAGGTCCACTCTTCCATCGTCACGAGGTCGATGATGCCTTCCAGCTTGTCCTCGGCACCAATCGGCAGAGCGATCGGGGCGGGGGTCGCGCCAGTACGGTCTTTGATCATCTTCACGCATTTGAAGAAGTCAGCGCCGATCTTGTCCATCTTGTTGACGAACACGATCCGCGGAACCTTGTAGCGGTCAGCCTGACGCCACACGGTTTCGGTCTGAGGTTCAACACCTGCGTTGGCGTCGAGCAAGCAGACCGCGCCATCGAGAACCGCCAGCGAACGCTCGACTTCAATCGTGAAGTCCACGTGGCCGGGGGTGTCGATGATGTTGAAGCGGACTTTGTCGTCATCACCGGCAACAACGTCCGTGTCGATGTGGCGATGCCAGAAGGTGGTTGTTGCAGCAGAGGTAATCGTGATGCCACGCTCCTGCTCCTGCTCCATCCAGTCCATCGTCGCGGCACCATCGTGCACTTCGCCGATCTTGTGCGACTTGCCGGTGTAGTAGAGGATGCGTTCCGTGGTCGTTGTCTTGCCAGCATCGATGTGAGCCATGATGCCGAAGTTACGATAACGGCTGAGGGGGAAGGCGCGTGCCATATCCGAAACTCCTTACCAGCGGTAATGGCT
>DOOI01000093.1:3737-5613 GCA_003512825.1 Paracoccaceae bacterium
AACGCTTTGTTCGCGTCGGCCATCTTGTGGGTGTCTTCACGCTTCTTCACAGCAGAACCACGGCCATTGACGGCATCCATCAGCTCGCCTGCAAGGCGCTCTTCCATGGTGTTCTCGTTGCGATTGCGTGCAGCAACAATGAGCCAGCGGATTGCAAGAGCTTCACGGCGCTCAATGCGAACTTCCACAGGAACCTGGTAGGTTGCACCACCAACACGGCGGGAGCGAACCTCGACAGAGGGCTTAATGTTGTCGAGCGCTTCGTGGAACATTTCCACTGGCGCGCGCTTGACCTTGGCTTCGATACGCTCGAGGGCGGAGTAGACGATCCGCTCGGCGACCGATTTTTTGCCATCGATCATAAGGTTGTTCATGAACTTCGACAGAACGCGGTCGCCATACTTGGCGTCCGGCAGAACTTCGCGCTTTTCGGCGGCGTGACGACGGGACATCTATAGTTCCTCTTACTTCGGACGCTTGGCGCCGTATTTCGAACGACGCTGCTTACGGTCTTTGACGCCCTGAGTATCCAGAACGCCGCGCAGGATGTGATAACGCACACCGGGAAGGTCTTTTACACGACCGCCGCGGATCAGAACCACAGAGTGCTCCTGAAGGTTATGCTTTTCACCGGGGATATAGGAGATCACCTCAAAGCCATTCGTCAGGCGAACTTTCGCCACCTTACGCATAGCGGAGTTCGGTTTTTTCGGTGTGGTCGTATAGACGCGGGTGCAAACGCCACGCTTTTGCGGGCATTGCTCCAGGTGCTGCGACTTGGACCGTTTCACTTTGGGCTGCCGCGGCTTGCGGATCAGCTGCTGGATCGTTGGCATTGGGTCTCTTTCCCCGTTTCTCAACACATGTGTTTGCAAGGATTTCCTTGCGGGTTTCAGTCAAGGCGCCCCACGCGTCCGTAGGTCACCGGCTGCACCGTCTGGTCGGTGCCAATCACAGCGTCAAAGTAAGACGCAAAAACACCGCATTCGTCCCCTCATTCGCGGGAACGACGCGGTGGGTTTCCAGAGGATCGGGCCGAAGCCGGATCGTGACCACAACAGTTCTGATAGAGCCGGACGGATTGCCCCCCGGTCTTGGATGGGGGGCGTATATGGGGAGTCGGAGGGGATGTCAACAGACCGAGCGCTGCCCTTTCAGGAACGTGCCGCCACCCGCTTTGCACGGGCCAATTGACCCTCGCGCCACAGGGTGAAGACACCGGACATGGTGACAATCGCGGCGCCAAGAAGGGTAAGTGGCATCGGCCAATCGTCGAAAACCACCCAACCAAGCAGCAACGCCCAAAGAAGGCTGGTGTAACGGAAAGGCGCTACAAAACTGATCTCGCCTACTCGCATAACCGCCACAGAAAAGAGGTATCCGAGCGTTACCATGCCCCCTGCCCCAATCAAGCGTAAGGCGGCGGGGCCCTCGACAGGCCCCCAACCTTGCCAGATGCTGGCCACTCCGAAAGCCGCCATGACCGAGAGCGACGTAGCGAAAGTGACAAGAAGTGATGGGGTCGCCCCAGATAGACGCCGTGTGAAGAGATCACGCGATGTAACGAAAGCCACGGAAATGAGGGCGTAGACGGAATAAACGTTGAAACCATCGGTGCCCGGTCGAACGATCAAGAGCACGCCCAGAAAGCCCACGAGAATCGCCGTCATGCGCCGCCATCCAAGTCGGTCGCGGAAGAAGAGAGCAGCGGCAAGAGTTACGGTGAGCGGCAAGGCCTGAAGAATCGCCGTGAGATTGGCGAGCGGCATATTGAACAGCGCAGAAAGGAAGAAATAAGCCGCGCCGATTTCCGACAGGATACGCCCAAAGATCAAGCCACGGTCGCGGCGAGGCACCGAGGCGCGCAGCGCCCCCG
>DOOI01000093.1:5881-10229 GCA_003512825.1 Paracoccaceae bacterium
ACCGAGGCGCGCAGCGCCCCCGCCCGCCAAGCCAAGGCACCAATCAACAGCGAGGCCAGAATCCCGCGCAAGAACAGGAGTTGGAACAGGGGCGCTTCGCCTGCCAGCGTTTTCATGAAGGTGTCATTGACAGTAAAGGCCGCCATTGAGCCCATCATCAAAAGAGCACCGCGCAGGTTATCTGAAAGAGCCATATTCAGAGTGTCCGCAGCAATTCGAGATCGATGCCGAACCGATCTACAACTTCGCGCGCAACGCGCTCGGCCTTTTTTCGCCCAGTGAGACCTTGTTTATCTGCACCTGAGATATTGTCGGGATGGATGGTTCGCAGGAACATGCCGTCCTCAATCTCGGAATAGGTATTGTAATACTGGGCAAAGGCCCGGTGATTGTAACGGTACGGGTTCGTTTCCAGTTCGTCAGGATGGATCAGCGCAGTTCCTGCCGACAACGGCGCGCGTTCGACAGAATCGAGAAGCGTGTTTTGCCCCGGCGTCGAACGATCAAGATAATAGCCGCGATTATAGGCCACGATGAATGGGTCGCGGGAAATCTCGAGGAGCTTGAGGCTGAGCGCCCTGAGGCGGGCAATATAGTCGAGCGCCATGCCATCATCATCATCGAGCCGGAAGCTTACACGGTGGGTAAACCCGGGCGCTGCAGTGGCACGGTACGCGTCCTTGATGAGTGCGTAATGATGCCCCATCGGCGCCGCGTAGAGCAAGAATTGGGGGTGTGGGGCCAACATGGCCTTGAGACGGTTCATGGCCCAGTCGGGCATGTCCTCGGCGGTGAGAATCGCGCAACGAAATCCCTTGTCCGTCTGCCGCGCCAAGGTGGAGAGGCACAGATGCTCGAACATCGTGAGACGCTCTTCTAGGCGGTGCGGATCAAAGAAACGCTGCCGCATGGTTTGGGCATCTCCGTAGTTCAACGGAGTGAAATCATCGGTCAAAACGGAAAAGCGGATGACCCCGATGATTTGCAGGCTGATCTCGGATGTCATGGCGCGCTCCTGCCTTTCGCTATGCAAAGAAGACACTGACACCGCGCAAAAGAAAACCCCCGCACCGAAGTGCGGAGGCTCATTTTTTCACCGATCTTTAGATGATCAATCGCGGCTTTCCGGTGTTGCAACCAGATTGTCGAACTCATCGCCACCGACGACGTCATTGACCGGAGCAACCAAGGCGAGGGCCTTTTCAGCCTCGTCGCGACGCGCATCAATCACCACGTTATCGCGATCTGTTGCGATGCGGCGAATGCGGGCTGTGGCGCCACCTGTACCAGCTGGGATCAAGCGACCAACGATCACGTTCTCCTTGAGGCCCACGAGTGTGTCGCGCTTGCCTTGAACGGCAGCCTCGGTGAGCACGCGTGTCGTCTCTTGGAAGGACGCTGCCGAGATGAAGCTGCGGGTTTGCAGCGACGCCTTGGTGATGCCCAACAAGATCGGTTCGCCTTGAGCGGGACGGCCACCCTTCGACAGTGCTTTTTCATTCGCAGCGTCGAATTCGGCCTTGTCCACGTGCTCGCCTTTCAGCAGCGTCGTGTCACCCGACTCTTGGATTTCCCACTTCTGCAGCATCTGGCGAACGATGACTTCGATGTGCTTGTCGTTGATCTTCACGCCTTGCAGACGATAGACCTCTTGCACCTCGTCAATCATGTATTCGGCCAGCGCTTCCACGCCCATGATGGCGAGAATGTCATGCGGCGCAGGGTTGCCGTCCATGATGTAATCGCCCTTCTGGACAAAGTCGCCTTCCTGAACCGGAATGTGCTTGCCCTTCGGGATCATGTATTCCTTGGGCTGCAGGGTTTCATCGACAGGCTCGATCGTGATGCGGCGCTTGTTCTTGTAGTCTTTGCCGAAATGCACGTGACCATCGATTTCCGCGATGATTGCGTGGTCTTTCGGACGGCGCGCTTCGAAGAGTTCGGCCACACGCGGCAAACCACCGGTGATGTCTTTGGTCTTTGCACCTTCACGCGGGATACGCGCGATGACTTCACCCGCCTTGATGTCCTGACCGTCTTCGATGGACAGAACAGCATCCACAGACATCGGGTAGGTCACAGGGTTGCCTGCGTCGTTACGGACGGGTTCGCCGTCGGCACTCATCAGGATCAACTCGGGCTTCATTTCATTGCCACGCGGAGCTGCGCGCCAATCCATCACGATCTTCTGGGTCATACCAGTGGCTTCGTCGGTCTCTTCGCGGACAGAAAGGCCTGCCAGCAAGTCGACGAATTTCACGGCACCGGACTTTTCGGCGATGATTGGGAGGGTGTAGGGGTCCCATTCGTAGAGCTTGTCGCCGCGCTTCACGTCAATACCGTCTTTGACATAGAGCTTGGAGCCGTAGCCGACCTTGTGGGAAGCCCGCTCACCGCCAGCCTCGTCAAGGATCCGCAGCTTCATATTACGGCCCATGACCAGCAACTCGCCATGCGCGTTTTCGAGCGTGATCGCATTGTCAAACACGACGCGGCCCGATTGGCTGGCTTCTTGGAACGACTGCTGGCCACCCTGTGCAACGCCGCCAATGTGGAACGTCCGCATTGTAAGCTGTGTACCGGGTTCACCGATCGATTGGGCCGCGATGATACCGACGGCTTCGCCTGTATTCACCAAGGTACCCCGTGCAAGGTCGCGACCATAGCACATGGCACAGACGCCATCCTCGGCCTCGCAAATCAGCGGGCTGCGGATATAGGCGGACTGCACAGCCGCCTCGTTCACGATATCTGCCAGACGTTCGTCGATCAGTGTGCCTTTAGCGACAAGCACTTCTGTGGTTGCGGGGCGCAGAATATCATCTGCAGCAACGCGACCCAGAATACGCTCTGCCAAGGACGACACCACTTCGCCATCGTTGACAGCCGCGACCGCAGTGATACCGCGCTCGGTGCCGCAATCGTGCTGGCGAATGATGCAATCTTGGGCCACATCCACCAGACGGCGGGTGAGGTAACCGGAGTTTGCAGTCTTCAACGCGGTATCCGACAGACCCTTACGGGCACCGTGGGTCGAGTTGAAGTATTCGAGAACCGTAAGGCCTTCTTTAAAGTTCGAGATGATCGGTGTCTCGATGATGTCGCCGTTTGGCTTGGCCATCAGGCCGCGCATCCCGCCGAGCTGTTTCATCTGAGTGACCGAGCCACGCGCACCGGAGTGCGCCATCATGTAGACCGAGTTTGGTTCAGCTTCAGCGCCATGCTCATCGCGGCGGTTCGCCGAGATGGTGAGCATCATCGCTTCAGTGACCTTGTCGTTACACTTGGACCAAGCATCGACGACTTTGTTATATTTTTCGCCCTGAGTGATCAGGCCGTCCATATATTGCTGTTCAAAGTCTTTCACCTGATCGCGGGTCTCGTCCACGATGGTCCATTTGGTATCCGGGATCACCATGTCGTCCTTGCCGAACGAGATGCCGGCCTTGAACGCTTCTTTGAAGCCCATCGACATGATCTGGTCACAGAAGATCACCGACTCTTTCTGACCGCAGTAGCGGTAGACTGTATCGATGACGTGCTGCACGTCGCGTTTCCGCAAGAGGCGGTTCACCAATTCGAACGGTGCTTTGGCGTTATGTGGCAAGAGAGCGCCAAGACGGACGCGACCGGGAGTGGTCTCGTAGCGCTTCCAGATCTCATTGCCTTCGTCGTCAATTTGCGCGACGCGGGCCGAGATCTTGGCGTGCAGGTGCACTTCGCCTGCGTTCAGGGCGTGCTCGACCTCCTCGATATTCGAGAAGATCATGCCTTCGCCCTTCATACCATCACGCTGGATCGTCGTGTAGTAGAGACCCAGAACCATGTCCTGCGATGGAACGATGATCGGTGCGCCGTTGGCGGGCGACAGAACGTTGTTCGTGGACATCATCAGAACACGCGCTTCCAACTGCGCTTCAAGCGACAGAGGCACGTGCACGGCCATTTGGTCGCCGTCGAAGTCTGCGTTGAAGGCCGAGCAAACGAGCGGGTGCAGCTGAATGGCCTTGCCTTCGATCAGGATCGGCTCGAACGCCTGAATGCCCAAACGGTGCAGCGTTGGCGCACGGTTCAGAAGCACGGGGTGTTCGCGGATGACTTCATCCAAGATATCCCAGACCTCTGGACGCTCTTTTTCCACCAATTTCTTGGCTTGCTTCACAGTCGAGGAAAGGCCCTTGGCTTCAAGGCGCGAGTAGATGAACGGCTTGAAGAGTTCGAGCGCCATCTTCTTGGGCAGGCCGCACTGGTGCAGCTTGAGTTCCGGACCGGTAACAATAACCGAGCGACCCGAGAAGTCGACGCGCTTACCGAGAAGGTTTTGACGGAAGCGACCCTGCTTGCCCTT
>DOOI01000148.1 GCA_003512825.1 Paracoccaceae bacterium
CACAGGCATCTGACCCCGCCCACCGGGTGGCAGCCCCTTCGTTTAAAAGCAGAAACATTGGATCTTGGTGAAAAATCCACCCGCCTCATAGGGCGTCACATTATAGGCCGCCGACCCCGCCACAGCGCGATCTGTCGGATTGTAGGCCTCATAAAACGCCAATCCGGTCTCGCCGATCCGCAGCTCCATCTCCCGCACAACAGGCTTGAACTCCCACGGCATTCCCGCATTGATCGATGCGTCAAAGCGCACTTTGATCGTCTGCTCAAGGATCTCGTCCGAGGCTACGTCCGTCACTTGCGGCACGCCACCAAATCCCGTGACGCGGCAGAACCAATCGTAAAACGGCACCGACGCCCACGCCAGCCCGCCCATCAGCACGACAGTGCCAATAGTCTGCGCCAATGTTTTTGTCGTGCCCTTCATCTCAATTGCCTCCGCCAGTCTGCGATTGCGTCTGACCCGACGTGGCGCCGGGCTTCATCTGAAAGCCGTTGGTCGAAACCTTGGCGATGGTCAGGCCAAATACCACGGCGACAAACAACACCAAAACCACGCCCACGCCGATGTTCAGGCCGCCCCGGCGCTTGTGCAACTCATGCGGTTCGCGAAAGCTCATGCCCAAACCCCCATGGATTTAAGCGTCGCATCCAGCAAGATCGCACCAAAATGCACAAAGAGGTAGGCCAGCGACAGTTTGAAAAACGACTTCTCGACCTTGTAATGAGCCGCCTCTGCGACAGGCTCGTCGCGCCGCCAGATATCCACCGCGCCCTTTAGAAACAACGCGTTGAGCACAATAGACGCCGTCCAATAGGCCGGTCCGGCGATCGAGGTAAAGCACAGGCCCAGCGCCACAGGTGCCAAAAGGATTGTGTACACAAGAATATGCTTGCGCGTCACTTTACGGCCATGGGTCACCGTCAGCATCGGCACACCGGCGTTTTCGTAATCTGACTTCATAAACAGGGCCAAGGCCCAGAAATGTGGCGGCGTCCACATGAAGATCACCGCAAACATCAGCACCGACTCCACCGAGACGCCACCCGTTGCCACAGCCCAGCCAATCATGGGCGGGAACGCCCCTGCTGCGCCGCCAATCACGATATTCTGTGGCGTCGAGCGCTTGAGCCACATGGTGTAAACCACAGCATAAAAGAAGATGGTAAAGGCCAAAAGCCCAGCCGCCACAGCGCCCGCCGCCAGCCACAACATCACCACCGACATCACCGACAGCGTCAGCCCAACCGCCAGCGCATTCTCGGCAGTCACCTTGCCCGAGGGCACCGGACGGCGCGCCGTGCGCTTCATCACCCGGTCAATATCCGCATCCCACCACATGTTCAGCGCACCAGAGGCCCCGCCGCCCACTGCGATGAACAAGATCGAGGCAAAAGCCACCATCGGATGCACCGCGACCGGAGCCGCTGCAAGGCCCACCAACGCAGTGAAGACGACAAGCGACATCACCCGTGGTTTGAGCAAGGCGAAATAGTCGCCAAAGCCCGCTTCCCCCGTGGCCGTTCCCGCTTGATTGATCGTCGCGTCGCTCATGCCGCTTCCGCTTTTTCTTGTCCGAAGGGGCGCACCATAGCGCCCCTTTCCTTATCGTTTGATGAAAGACCGCGGTGACACCCCGCGCTCAGGCCCATGGCCTCAGTTGGTCAACGCCGCCACTTCAACATAGCCGCCCTCTGCCTGCGCTGCTTCCAGCCACTTGGCATAGGCCTCTTCCGAAACCACTTTCACCGTGATCGGCATATAGGCATGCGCCTGACCACACAGCTCCGAGCACTGGCCGAAGAACACGCCTTCACGCTCTGCGCTGAACCACAGCTGCGACAAACGCCCCGGCACCGCGTCTTGCTTCACGCCGAAGGCTGGCATCGCCCAAGAGTGGATCACATCCGCTCCGGTCAGCTGCATCACGATGGTCTTGCCCACAGGAACAACCACAGCCGTATCTGTCGCCAGCAGGAATTCCGACTTGGAATAACCCGCAGCAATCAGCTGCTCTTCCACTTCTGGCGTCAGGCGATTGTCCCCGCCCGTTGCCGGAGCACCGATCATGTAGCTGTCATACGCCAAATCTGCGTCGACATATTCATAGCCCCAATACCACTGGTAGCCCGTCACCTTGATGGTGATATCCGCCTCCGGGATTTCCTGCTGCTTGAACAGGATCGGCAGCGAGAAGGCACCGATGAACACAAGGATCAGGATCGGGCCCAAGGTCCAAGCGATCTCCAACGGCGAATTATGGGTAAACGTGCCGGGGTTCGGATTGGCGCGACGGTTGTAGCGCACGATCACAATCGCGATCAAAACGCACACGAACACCACGATTACACCAATGATGATGTTGATCATGTGATCCAGAAACTGCAAGTCGCGCGCCAGTTCGGTGGCTGCGGGCTGAAAGCCCATCTTGCCATCCACCGGAGCCCCGACGATTTCTCCCGCGAAAGCAGCAGGAGCGGTAAGCGCCGCCATGAAGGCCGCCGTGATAATATTCATAAGTTTCATGTCTGACACCCTGATCCTGGTGGTCTTCTGATATTTGGTCGACGATCCGGCGAAACAAGCGCTCACGACATCCAAGATGCCCCAGCGTCCGCCTCCTCCGGTTTGATCTGGGTCAAACCACATTCCTCCGGCTGGCGCAACATTCCCCGCCGCGTCAAAGGGACGCTTTTTTGATCCAGATCAATTTATCTTTGCCCGATTACAGCCGCCTCCCCCCATTGCAGTGCCTGCGCTCCCGGTCCATCTTCCCCCCAAACCGAAGGAATTCCGCGATGACTGACGCTTTCCGCCCCTTTGACACCGCCCTCGATCGCGACGCAGCCCTGCGACACCTGCAAGCCGCCACACAAGGCGCTGACGACGGGGAACTTTTCCTCGAACGCCGACGCTCAGAATCGTTGGTGCTCGATGACGGGCGGATTCGCACCGCCTCTTATGATGCAGGCGAAGGATTCGGCCTGCGCGCCGTCAAAGGCGAAGTCTCGGCCTATGCGCATTCCACCGATATCAGCGAGGCCGCCTTGGGCCGCGCCGTCGCCACGGCCCGTCTGGCCATCGGCGCAGGCGGGGGCACGCTGGCCGAAGCGCCCCAAGCCACCAATCGCCGCCTCTATACCGACAAAGACCCGATTGCCGCCGCGCCCTTCGCGCTGAAAATCGACACGCTGCGCGAGATCGACGCCTTCGCCCGCGCCCTCGACCCACGGGTGGTGCAATGCACCGCCAGCGTCGCCGCCTCAATTCAGGAAGTGGCCATCTTGCGCCCGGATGGCACCCTTGTGACCGATACCCGCCCAATGGTCCGGCTCAATGTCTCGGTCATCGTCGAAGAAAACGGCCGCCGCGAAACCGGCACGTCCGGCGGTGGCGGGCGCACCGGGCCAGACTTCGTGCTTTCGGCGGAAAACTGGCAAAAACAGGCCCGCGAAGCGCTTCGCATTGCTTGCGTCAACTTGGACGCCCGCCCGGCTCCTGCCGGAATGCTCGACGTCATCCTCGGCCCCGGCTGGCCCGGTATCTTGCTGCATGAAGCCATTGGTCACGGGCTCGAAGGCGATTTCAACCGCAAGGGCACATCTGCCTTCGCGGGGCTGATGGGCAAACGCATTGCCGCCCCCGGTGTGACCGTGCTGGACGATGGCACAATCCCCGACCGTCGCGGCTCTATCTCTGTCGATGACGAAGGCACACCTTCGGCATGCAATACCCTGATCGAAGACGGTATTCTCGTCGGCTATATGCAAGACCGCCAGAACGCCCGCCTGATGGGTGTTGAACCGACAGGAAACGGACGTCGCGAAAGATATGACCATATCCCGATGACGAGCATGACCAACACCTATATG